>JANNFM010000043.1:0-10997 GCA_031379795.1 Alphaproteobacteria bacterium | reverse complement strand
CAGGGCGATCCCCTCATAGTCATGATAGGCCAGTCGCGGCAGCACGATCAGGGCGTGTTGCGACAGCGGCAGCAGGCCCTCCTTCTGCGCAGCGACGGCAACCCCGTCATTGGAATGCAGGTGCATCACAAATCGGGCGTCGTCCCGTGCGGCATGGATCGCCGAGTGGATCGTGAAACCCGCTGGATTGATGAAATAGGGCGTTTCCTGAAGGATGTTGCCATCAAGATCGATCTTCACCAGCGACGAGGCGGTGATCTCCTCAAACAACAGGCCATAGGGATTGATCAGGAAATGATGCTCAGGCCCAGGGATGCGCGCCGAGATGTGGGTGTAGATCAGGTCATCCCAGCCATACAGCGCCACCAGCCGGTAAAGCGCCGCCAGATCGACCCGCGCCTGCCACTCCTCCGCACTGACCTTGCCTTGCAGCGATATAACGCCTGCGACTGAACCGTCCGCCATGACCGTCTCCCTGGATCACAATTTCGCTAAGGGTCGCGCCGCAGCGCGGCGAGGTCAAGCGCGCGCACCATTTCCGCCACCTTATCCGTGGCCGACTGCAGGCTGCCCGGGTCAGTCGGGACAAGTTCGACGACCCCGCAAAGTGGTCTTTCATGTTTGCCACGTGATCGGTCATAGGCCGGGTCATAGTGCAAGGTCATGATCGCCTCGGCCAGGTCGGCAAAGGCTCCAGCGTCGATCATCGCCTGCCAGTCGGCGCGGCGCGTGGCGCTGGGCGCCACCGGCAAGCGGTCGATGGCTATCTGAAGCGCTTCAGGATCAGCGATTATGTCGGCGTAGGCATGGGCCAGATATTTCGCGCGGTCAGGCCTGGCCGCCACCAGCTCAACGCGCGGAGCCTGAACCAGCCGGGTCCAGAGCGCCGGTGGCACCATCCTGTCGCCGATCTTGCTGGACTCGGCCTCGGCGATCACGGCGCGCGTTGGATCCAGGGCGTCAAGCGCCTGCAGGAGCTGGCTTTCAAAAGACTTCTGGCTGGGTTGCGGAGTCCCGGACAGGGCGCCGAACAGGGAGCCCCGATGCGCAGCCAGGCCCTCCAGGTCCAGGGTCTGAAGCCCCTTGTCGCCCAGCTGGCTCAGCATTTCCGTCTTGGCCGATCCGGTATGACCATCGAGCAGAACAAAGGCGTGCGGCAGCGTGTCCTCGTATAGCCGTCGGGTGACCTCTCGCCGATACGTCCGGTAGCCGCCCGTCAAAAGCGTCGTCCGCCAGCCGACCTGGTCGAAAATCGTCGCCATCGCGTTCGAGCGCATGCCGCCTCGCCAGCAATAGATCAGCGGCGCAAAACTCCCGTCGCGCTCTGCCAGCGCACTTTCGAGATGGCCCGCCACATTCCGCGCCACATAGGCGGCCCCCCGCAACCGCGCCTTGAACCGCGAGTCCTGCACATAGGTCGTGCCGATCTCCGCGCGCTCGGCATCGGACAGCACCGGCAGGTTCACAGCACCCGGCAGGTGATCCAGCGCGAACTCACCGGGACTGCGCACGTCGATGACCATGTCGTATCGCGACAGGGCCCCGGCAGACACATCCTCTGTCACCTTCACGGTCATGGCGGTGCTATAGCCCGGTTTCTGGTCCACGGAGAGCCCATGTCTGACCCTGTTCGCCTGACGTCCCTCGCCCACGGCGGCGGCTGCGGCTGCAAGCTTGCGCCCGCCGTGCTGCGCGAGATCATGTCGAAGATGCCCGCGGCAGCGGCATTTCCCAACCTGATGGTCGGAACGGAGACCTCGGACGATGCCGCGGTCTGGCGGCTGAACGATACCCAGGCGCTGGTGGCGACCACCGACTTCTTCATGCCGATGGTTGACGACCCTTTCGACTTCGGCCGGATCGCCGCCACCAATGCCTTGTCCGACGTCTATGCCATGGGCGGCACCCCGATCATGGCGCTGGCCATCGTCGGTATGCCGATTGCCAAGCTGAGCGCGGACACGATCGGCGCGGTGCTGGCTGGAGGGGCCTCGGTCTGCGCGGCAGCCGGTGTGCCGGTGGCCGGTGGGCATTCCATCGACAGCGTCGAGCCGATCTATGGCCTGGTGGCCCTGGGTCTGGTCCATCCTGACCGGATCCTCACCAACCGGGCTGCGCGGGCAGGTGACGTCCTGATCCTGACCAAGCCACTGGGCGTGGGGGTTCTCAGCGCCGCGTTCAAACAGGACCGGCTGGACGCCGCCGGTTACGAGGCCCTGATCCGCACGACGACCCAGCTCAACAACCTGGGCCGACTGCTGCCCGACCAACCGGGCGTACACGCTGTCACCGACGTCACCGGCTTTGGCCTGATGGGCCACGCGCTGGAAATGGCGCAAGGCAGCGGCCTGCTGGTCGAAGTGTTTGAGGGCGAGGCGGCGGTGCTTCCGGGGGTCGAGGACTTGCTGCGCGCTGGCGTCCGGACCGGGGCCTCGACCCGCAACTGGGACAGCTATGGCGACCGTGTCGAGCCAGTACGCGACTTCAAGGACTGGCGACGGGACCTCCTCACCGATCCGCAAACCAGCGGTGGCCTGTTGATCGCCGCCGCGCCCGGGGCGGTCGCGTCACTGTTGGATCTGGCCCGGGCGCAGGGCTTCGAGCACGCGCAGGTTGTCGGCCGCCTGGTGGATCAGCCCGTGGGCCTTGGTTTCAGTGCGCGCGTGATCCCACGGCCCTAACCCGGCGTCCTCACCCGCGTCACAGCGTCCTGCCACCGTTCATAGGCCTTCGCCCTCGGACCTTCGGCCATCTGCGGTCGATAGGCCTCGGTCGTCGGTCGCGCCGCCGCCGCCGCTTCGACGCTACCGTACACCCCAGCACCGACCCCGGCGAACAGCGCAGCGCCCAGCGCTGTCGTCTCCTGGTAGGTCGCCCGCGCCACGGCAACGCCGGTCAGGTCGGAAAGGCGCTGGCTGAACCAGGCGCTGCGCGACATCCCGCCGTCAATCCGGAGTTCCGGCACACCTTCAAGGGCGGCGGGCGCGTCGGAGCGCATCGCCTCGATCAGATCGCGGGTCTGCAGGGCGCAGGCGTCAAACGCGGCGCGCGCGATCTCTGGCAATCCGGCGTCACGCGTCAGGCCCAGGATCGCGCCCCGCGCATCGGCGTCCCACCAGGGCGCGCCCAGACCCGTGAACGCCGGCACCATCACAACGCCCAGGTCATCATTGGCCTTTGCCGCCAAAGCCTCGGCCGCCTGTGGCCCGCCTTTGATGTCCAACCCCTCGCCTAGCCACTGGATCGCAGCGCCGGCGATGAAGATCGAGCCTTCCAGCGCGTAAGTCCGCCGCCCGTTGATCTGGGCTGCCACAGTCGTCAGCAGTCGCGCTTTCGAAACCGGGGCCACCTCACCGGTGTTGAGCAACATGAAACAGCCCGTGCCATAGGTGGCCTTCATCTCGCCCGGATGAATGCACCCCTGCCCCATCAGCGCCGCCTGCTGATCCCCGGCCACGCCGCGGATCGGGATCTCGTGGCCGAGAACCCCGGCATCCGTCACCCCGAAATCCCCCGCGCAATCGCGAACCTCCGGCATCAGCGACAGGGGTACATTCAGCATCGCGGCCATCTCCGCCGACCAGTGACCGCCGCGAAGATCGTAGAGCAGCGTGCGCGAGGCGTTTGTGGCGTCGGTCGCGTGAACTCGACCTCCGGTAAGCTTCCAGATCACCCACGTGTCCATGGTGCCAGCCAGAAGTTGCCCAGCCGCCGCCCTGGCGCCCGGCACGGTGTCCAGCAGCCAGGCGATCTTGGTTCCCGAGAAGTAGGGATCGAGCAGCAGGCCGGTGACCTCGGTCACGCGTGCTTCATGCCCCGCGTGGCGCAGGCGCTCGCACAACGGTTCAGTACGACGGTCCTGCCAGACAATCGCCTTGTGGATCGGCCTGCCCGTGACCTTGTCCCAGATGACCACCGTTTCGCGCTGGTTGGTGATACCGATAGCCGCCACGTCAGAGGCCGGGCGCCCGGACGCCTTGATCGCCTCGTTGAGCACGGCAACCGATGCGGCAAAAATCTCCTCGGCGTCATGCTCGACCCAGCCATCCTGGGGATAGTGCTGTTCCAGCGGACGATTGGCCTCGGCCAGCGCGGTGCCATCGGCGGCGAAGACAATCGCCCGCGTGCTGGTCGTTCCCTGATCAAGCGCCACGATCAACGGCTGCGTCATAGTGTCTGGCTCCCCTGGCGACATCTAACCTTAAGCAACTCTTTACTGCGTCGCCTCACTCTAGGCTCTGCCGCGCTCACTTTAGAATGGAGGGACACGGCTTTGATCCCCGCGATGAGCAGCGAAAGTCTGCTTGATCTCGCCAGGAGCCGCCAGCCGGCGGACCGAGAACGCCTGCTTTTGGCGATCGTGGATCTGTGCGACGCGCCCAACGGCAGCGAAGCCATGAAGACAACCAGCAATCAAGCCGTGCTGAGTTCGATTTTCATGAGCCTGGTGGTTGAGGCCGAGCGCAGCATCCGGCACCTGTTGTCCGAGAAGTTGGCCCGTGCCGATTGGGCACCCAGCGCCCTGATCAATATCCTGGCCCTGGACGACATCGAAATTGCGCGGCCAATCATCGCATTCAGCCCGGTACTTGAGGAGCACGACCTGGTCCGGTTGCTGGTTGAGGCGACCATTGAGCATCAGATCGAAGTCGCGCGCCGACCGCGGCTGACCCAGACGGTGGTCGCCGCGATCCTCGAACAAGCGGAGCCCGCTGTCCTAACCGCGCTGGCCAGCAACGACACCGCGGAGCTGTCGCCGAGCGACATGGACGAACTGGTCGAGATTTCCCGCCATGTCGCCGCCATGCGCACGCCGCTCTCCGAACACCCGAGGCTCACGGATACCCTGGCCAGACGGCTCTACTTCTGGGTCGGCGTCGCGCTTCGCGAGGGGCTGGTGGATCGTTTCCGCCTGGATCCGGTCGCCCTGGACGAGGCCATCGCCGCCTCCGTGTCCGAAGCGCATACCGGACCACCCGCTGCCGCCCCCCGGCGTTCGACCCGCGAGGGGGAACTGGATGTGATGGAGCAGCGGCTCATCGACAAGCTGCATTCGGCCGGTCAGCTGCGCCCTGCCTATCTGATCCGCGCACTGCGAGAGGGGCGACTGGGCTTGTTTATCGCGGCCCTTGCCGCCTTGGGCGGATTTGAGTCCCTTCAGGTCCAGACGGCGCTGAATTCGGATCGTCCGGAACTGCTGGCGCTGGCCTGCGTCGCTGTTGGCATTGATCGCAGCGCCTTTCCCGACATTCTCGAGATGACCCGCAAACTGAACCTGGAACGGCCGGGCGGAGGCGCCGAGGGGGCCCGCAAGGCCGCTGTCGCCTTTGCCCCGGTGACGCCAGAGGTCGCTGCGGGCGCCTTCCGCGAAGCGGTGAAGTCGCTATCCGCAGCCTGAAGCCAACAGCTGTTTGACATCAGGCCGCGCTTCGGCATTTCTGGCGTTCGATGAAAAACAAGTCCTTCGTTACCCGCCTGACCTTTGTCGCCAGCAGCCGCCCGGAGGCGCAGGAAGCCCGCGACAAGCTGGCCGCCCGATACGGCGACGCCGGAGTGGACGAGGCTCAGGTGATTGTGGCCCTGGGCGGCGACGGTTTCATGCTGGAGACCGTTCACGGCCTGATGGCGTCGGGAAAGCCGATCTACGGCATGAACAAGGGCTCGGTCGGCTTCCTGATGAACGAGTTTGCCGACGACGACCTGCTGGGGCGAATCAACGCTGCAGAACAGGCTGAAATCCATCCCCTGCGGATGCAGGCGGTGGATGTGGACGGCAAGACCCATGAGGCCCTGGCGTTCAACGAGGTCAGTCTGCTGCGCACCACGCGCCAGGCCGCCAAGCTTCGCATTTCGGTCGATGGCAAGGTCCGGCTACCGGAATTGATCTGCGACGGCGCGCTGATCTCGACCCCGATGGGATCGACCGCCTACAATCTTTCAGCACACGGGCCGATCATTCCTCTGGAATCCAAGATCCTGGCGCTGACCCCGATCAGCGCCTTCCGGCCCCGGCGTTGGCGCGGCGCTCTGCTGTCGCATACTGCCCGGATGCGTCTGGAGGTGCTGGAGGCCCCCAAGCGTCCCGTCAGCGCGGTCGCCGACAACTTCGAGGCCCCCAACATCATGGAGGTCTACATCGCCGAAGATCGCGACGTGGCGATCTGCATGTTGTTCGACGCCGGGCGCAGCCTCGGCGAGCGCGTGCTGGCTGAGCAGTTCTCCGCCTGATCTCGGTGACGGCGGACCCGGGGCTTTGGCGTTCATTAACGCGTTCACCCTAAAGAAGTAAGCGCTGCGCGAGGAGAACGTCTTGAGTGAGCTCGGATTTGGTCGGAACGCTGGAAGCCCGAACGCCTTGCGTGATCGCGTCAAGGTAAGCGGAAAGGGTGGCATCGATCCCGCGATGATCGCCAAGGCGGAAGCCGCAATGAAGAGTCTTGCCAGCAATTTCAGCCAGTGGTTGAACGACGAGATCACCAAGCTGGAAGGCGCCCGCGCCACGATCCAGGCGGAGGGACCCTCCCCTGAGAATATGGAATCTCTGTATCTGCGGGCCCATGATCTCAAGGGTCTGGGCGCGACCTATGGATTCCCGCTGGTCTCCCGGATCGGCGGCTTGCTTTGCCGCCTCATCGAAGACAAGACCCAACGACAGCAAGCTCCGATGGCGCTGGTAGACGCCCACATCATGGCGATCAAGGCGGCCGTGCGCGACAACATCACCTCGGAAGACCATCCGGTCGGCACGATTCTCGTCCAGGAACTGGAAGGCCGGATCAAGGCTTTGGGCGCCTGATCGTCGACGACGGCGCCGCGTTCTATCCGCTGATCCGCGACATCGGCTCTGCGACATCGCCATAGCCGGCATCCAGAGGCAACACGAGGTACCGCGCCTCGCCCCGCGTCTCCACCTTCGGCAGGACGGTCACCAGGGTCCGCGCCTGGGCGCGCGCCACACAATCCGCTGCACTCCCGGCTTCACTGAGAAGCTGGACGTTCATCCGGGTTGGAAAAATCACCGTTCGCTCACCCGCAGCCTCAAGGCGAAGAATCTCAGCGGGCGCGATCCATTCGGCATCGACGGTCTCCCGGCCATCACAGGCTGCGACCTGATCGGACGGTGCGCGCACGGCATAGAACCAGGTGTCGAACCGCTTCGGCATCATCACGGGCGTGATCCAGCGGGCAAACACCGTCAACGCATCCAGGCGCAGCCTGACCCCAAGATCACGCACGACATCTACGAAGGCGATCTCACCCCGGTCCACCGCCTCCCGAATGCCGAGGTCGCAGGCCTCGCCGAAGGTCGAGCCGTCCAGCCGTTCGGCCAGCAAGATCCCGGCCTCCTCAAAGGCCTCGCGGATCGCGCCGATCCGTAACACTCGCTGTTCATCGTCAAACAGGTCCCAGCCGGTGCAATGCTGGGCCCAGGCTGGATCCTGATCCCCCGCGTGCATCTTGCCGCCCGGAAACACCAGCGCGCCCGAGGCGAAGTCGATCTGGTGATGGCGTTTGACCATCAACACCTCGAACGCCGGGGTATCGCGCAGCAACAGAATGGTGGCGGAGAGTTTGGTCTCGGCCGGTTGTCGGATTTCACTCATGGGGCGCAGCTTGGAGCGCGAAACCGTCTTGGGCAAGCGTCTCAGGCGACCTGCGCCACCTGGAAGGTCCTTTGCGCGACCCGGTTGATGCGGTCGAGCAGGTAATCGACGTCTTCCCGCGCCGCTGCTTCCGGTTGGGTAAGGAACCGCTGGAGCATCCGTTCCTGAAAACGCTCACGATCCCTCGGGCCCCCGTCAAACTCCACCGAGTGAAACGTATCGACCGCCGCGCGGAAGGCGGGAAACAGGCGGGCGGGAAGTCCGGCACGCTCATAGATCGCCCGCAGTCCCAGGGGTCCGGCGTCATGGATCATCAGCCAGGTCCGGTGATGTGGCACACCCGCCAGCTCGGCCACGCCCCACTCGAAAAACGTCATGTGGCCATGCGCCAATGCTCGCAGCAGCAGGGACGCTGTCAGTCGACGCTGGGAACGCAGGTGCGTGACCATGCCCTTCACATCCGCCGTCTGGCCCGCCTGATCAACGAGGTCGACCGTCGCCCGCTCGGCCGCGCCGGTGGCGATCTCGAGCGCATCCCTGGCGGTGACAGCGTGGTGTGTCACCAGGTGTTCACGGACCTGATCGCTGACCAGGGTGATCAGACGCTCAGTGATCGAGAGCGGCAGAACGCTGCGATAGGCGACTGCGCTCAGGACCCGCTCCGAAGCCTCGAACCGGTCGACGATACGGCTCAGCGCTGTATCCGCGAAATCGGCGCCGGGATTGGCACAGGCGGCCGCGACGGCGCCCTCCCCCCCATGTTCAGCTATGCTGTCGGTGACGACGCGGGACAGTTCAGGCCGCCTGGCGATGGCGACTTGCCGTACCCCGCCGCCCAGCCGCACGATCTCGGCCAGGTCATCATCGGTGAACGCCGGCGAGCAGGCCAGCATTGGCAGCGAAACCAGTTCTACGTCTCGCGCCAGGCGCAAGGCGACGTCCCGAGGAACGACGGTCGATGATCGCAGCGTCTCGGCGATGGCGGTGCGGACCAGTTCAGCGGCGTCGGCGGCCATGACCCGCAGGATGTCGCCCGCCAACGCGCGATCAGCGTCGCTGAGCGGCTCACGGTCCATGGTGGCGCACAGCTTGCGCGCCGCCAGCGCGCGCTCATCCGACGTGGCGCCCTTGACCAGCGACCGGACATCCTCGTCCGTCAGCGCAGAGCGCGTCGTCGCCATAGTCGCCAGACCCCTCCCGAAGCGGGACCGGAGTCCCACGAGTCGAGCATTGCCGGGGTAACCTTAACGAGAGGTTGCCGCGCGAATCTGTGGGCAAAGGAATTCGACCTTCAGTGGCGTTTTGCCGCAACCCTTTGAACGGATGCTAGCCGAGCGCCGTCTCAACCGGCTAGATGGGTGCAGCATTGGAGGGTGAACGTGCTGCTCAAAGGTCTCAAGATCGTCGATTTCTCGGCCTATATCGCGGGGCCGGGCGCGGCCTGCATCCTCGGCGACTGGGGCGCAGACGTGATCAAGGTGGAACGCCCCGGCGGCGATTCCATGCGCCACGTGTTTGGCGACCACAACACCGACCTGGGCGCCAATCCGATCTTCGACCTCGACAATCGCGGCAAGCGCGGGATCGTCCTCGACATCACCAAGCCGGAGGGTCGCGACGCGTTGGCCAAACTGGCGGAGGGTGCCGACGTCTTCCTCACCAATGTGCGCCCGGTGTCGCTCAAGCGCTACGGACTGGACGACGCGACGCTGCGGGCGGTCAATCCGCGCCTCGTCTATGCGGTAATCACCGGCTACGGCCTTGAGGGCCCCGAGGCGCACAAACCAGGCTTCGACGTCACCGCCTTCTGGGCGCGTGCAGGCGTGGCCAATATGATGGCCCCCAAGGGCACCGATCCGTTCATGTTGCGCACCGGTTTTGGCGACCACACCACGTCGCTGGCCACAGTCTCGGCAATCCTGGCGGCGCTCTATGAGCGGGCGCAGACGGGCGTGGGACGGCTGGTGCAGACGTCGCTGCTGGCCACCGGCATCTGGACGGTCAGCTCCGATCTGGCGGTGCAGCTGAAGTTCGGTCGACTGGCCTCCAACCGGCCGCGCAGCAACCCCATGAACGCCATGTCGAACTTCTACCGCAGCGCCGACGACCGCTGGTTCATTCACAATCCCCGGGGCTCCGGCGGCGGGTGGGAGAAATTCTGCGAGGTCGCAGGCTGCCCGGAACTGGTCACCGACGAACGCTTCGCCACCGGCAAGGCGCGCCGCCAGAACGCAGCACCCTTGACCGAGGCCTTCGACGCTGCCTTCTCCGCCCTGCCCTTTGACGAGATCGCCCGGCGACTGGACGCGGCCGACCTGGTCTGGTCCGCCGTCCAGACCCCCGCCGAGGTCGCCGCCGACCCGCAGGCCGCCGCGGCCGGGGCGTTCATCGACGTCGAGGACGGCCAAGGCGGCACCTTCCGCTCGCCCGCCGCCCCGGCCAGGTTCCCCGGTGCCGACGCGACAGTGCGGCCCCGCGCGCCCAGGCTGGGGGAGCATACCCGCGAGGTGCTGTCTGAACTGGGCTACGGTGACGCGGCCATTGACGCGATGCTGGCGGCGGGAGCCGCGGTTTAGCGCGACAGAAGACGCAAAATTTTCCATGGGTTGTCTAAACTGAGCCACTGTCATCCACCCACAGTTTGTCATCCCGGTTTCGCCGTCAGGCGAAGCCTGCCCCTGCGGAGGCGGGGGACCGGGACCCTGGCCGGGCGGTTGGGTGATGTAAGGATTAGCCACGGAAAACACGGAAGACACGGAAGGGTGCCGGGGAGGCGTCGGCCGCTCCGGGTCACGGCCTGAGGTCCGTGTTTTCCGTGTTTTCCGTGGTTAGCTTGTCTTGATGGCGCTGCCGCGCAGGCGTCACCCGCTGCCGCGCCAGGGTGGGGCGGCCATGGCGGTCAGGACGGCGTCGAGGGGTGGTGGGCCTTGTGGGCCGGGGTCGTCGCCGGGCCAGGCCTTGCAACGGCGCTCGCGCTTGGGCCGGGCGACGTGCTGGCTGCGGATCCACCAGTCGGACAGGCGGGCCAGACCGTCGCGATGCTTGCGCTGGGGGTCAAGGGTCTCGGCCTGCTGGTCCAGCAGATCAGAGAGGTCCTTGATGTGGATATCGAGGGAGGTATCGCCGGACTCGTAGTCGACTTCGCTCTCGTGGTCGGTCTCGACGTAGGGTGTGGGCGTGCGTGCAGAACGCACGCTCCGTGACGGCGCGTCTTCGACAGCCGTGACCGGCTCAGCCGCGAACCGCTCGATCTCGCGGGCGTCACGCGCCATGTCGCGGTGCAGGCGGGCCTCCATGGCCACAGTCAGCCGAAGACCCCGGGCGAGACGATCAAACACCAGGGCGGCTTGATCCTTCTCTTCCGGCAGTCCCGCCTTCAGCACGCGATGGAAG
>JANNFM010000023.1:0-5114 GCA_031379795.1 Alphaproteobacteria bacterium | reverse complement strand
GTCATCGGCCAGGATGAAAATGACGTTCGGCGGGCGGTCGCCGGTCGGCGGGGCTGCCGGTCCGTTCGCCCACTGGACGCCCCGATTGGGCTCGACATGCGGCAATCGGGATTGGGCGATCATCGACAGGATGTTCGCGCGATTGAGATAGGCGCCGCCCACCGCAACGGTTGTCACAATAGCTGCGCCCAGCAGCCAGGTCCGCATCTTCATCCAGATCCTCCCGGGCGCCCTCACGGCTTGACGCCGTTCCAGAATGCCTCCTGGACCAGACTATATAGTGGCATTATCAATGCCGATAGATCGGATGTGTGATTTACAAGACCGACAGGGTCGCCCGCGCTGCAACGCCGTCAGCGGATCATCGCAGACCTGACCGGATACACGTCTGAGGCGTAGGCCTGTTCCTCTGAGGGGAATCCGTTTGCATGCTGTGCGGCGGTGTCCGACAAGGCAGGCCAGAGATATGCTCGAGGGTTAAACCGTGTTCCAGAGTGCTTCATCAAAAACGCCGGGTTCGTGGGCGCGGGCCGTCAAGGCGGCGGTGCCTGCGCTGACCCTGGTGGTCGGCCTGGCCACGGCGTCGATCAGCCAGGCGGCGACGTCGATCTATCTGGGTGCGGAGAGGTATGACTCGACGAACGTTGCCAGCCTCAGCGGGATCCCCGGTAGTCCGGCCAACGGTGGGAGTGTCATTCTGGCACCGCAGATCTACACGGCCAATTTCGGGACCTCAGTCGGCAACCCTACGTTCGACCTGCTCGTGTTCTGCGTGGACGTCTACCACTGGAGCGGTACGAACCTGGCCTATAATTATGATTACGCCCAGCCGCTCTCGACCAATTCTCGGAACGGGTTCACCGGTGATTTGTTAACCATGTCCCAGGTTGAACAGGTCGGGCGTCTGGTGAACTACGGATACGCGCTCTACGGTTCCGGTCAGACGTACGAAATCAACAAGCTTGCCGCCGTTCAAGGCGCGATCTGGAAGGTCGTCAATCCGAACTTGACCATTGATGCGACCAACAATTTTGTCGATGGCGGCGGGACGACCATCGATACGCTGATCACCAGTCTGTCCGGGGCCAACTACCAATTCACGATCAACGCAGACGTGGGCCCAGTTTCCGACAAGATCCGCTTTCTCAAGCAATCAACGACTTCAGCCGATCCGTTCATAGACCAAGGGTATGGTCGGGCACGCTCCCACCAGGCCTTCGCCATCGCCGTCCCCGAGCCTGCAACCTGGGTGATGATGATCGGTGGCTTTGCGGTCGCTGGCGGCATGCTGCGGCGGTCGCGCCAGCGGACGGGGTCATCCGTCGCCTGACGCAGAACGGGCCGGTCTGACTGGCCCGTAACCTGCATCCTGCCTGATGAGAGTCAGGCAGGAGTTCGGTCTTGTTCCAATTCGGATCAGTTTCAGCACAAACCGCGTTCAAAACGGCAACGCGCGGCGCGCTCGTGGCGGTGACCGTGGCACTCGGCGTCGCCGTGGCCAGCCCGGGGCAGGCCGCGCAGTATTTCCTGCAGAACAGCTCCATGAACACCTCGCGCACGGCCCACATCAATGGGCCGAACGGGTTTCACGAATATACCTACATCGCCCCGATCAAATTCCGGACGTTCGAAGGGACCGGAGCCACGCCACAGACCGGTGCCACCAGCGGGCCCTTCGACCTCATCGCGTTCTGCGTGGATATCTTCCACGACATCGGTCTGGGCAACGTCAATCTCAAGTATGACGACACCTACGACCTGACCACCAATTCGAAATACCTCGGCAACACGCTGTTTACCGGCGCGACAGCGTTGTCTGCCCAGCAACGGCTGCAGGTCGGACGACTGGTCAACTATGGCACCCTGGTATTCAACCAGGCCCCCAACTCCACCGACAAGACCAACCGGCTGGCCGGTCTGCAGGGCGCGATCTGGCAGGTGATCAATCCTGGCTACTCGGTGGTCAGCAGCACCGCCGGCGTCAACGCCTTCACAGCCGCCTTCACCGGGCCAAACTACATGGCCAACCTCACGAACTACGGCCACGTGCACAGCGGCATCACCTTCATCACGGAAACCGGCAAGTACGGGACCAGGAGCGCGCATCAGAGTTTTGCCGTCGCAGCCGTGCCGGAGCCCGCGACCTGGGCCGTGATGATCGTCGGATTTGGCATGGCCGGCACCATGCTGCGCCGCCGCCAGCGAGCTTTGGTGCCGGTCCGGGCTTGAGTCCGGGTTTCGTCCGCCGATTGCATCCGGATGCGCAAACAATTCGTATAGGTTTCAATGACTAGAGTTCGCCGCCGTACGCGGCCCCTGAGTGAGGCACCTGAAGTGAAGTTCTCGAGTACCGCCAAAACCTGGATGCGTGGGATTCGCGCCACCCTGAAGGTTGTGGTTCCCGCTGTTGTCCTGACTGTCGGTCTGTCGATGGCCACGACGGTTCAGGCGGGCGTGATCTACCTGGACGTTGGCGTGATGCAGAACGCGAGGGGCGTGAACATTGCCGGTATCGGCAACGCCAGCGCGGCACCGATGCAGTTCAAGGCCCGCTATGAGGATGGTCGCAAGGTTGACCTCGTGGCCTGGTGCGTGGATGTTTATCACAGCATTACGGTCAAGGACTACAACCCGGACCTGAAGTACCGCGATGACGGCACTCTCACCAACGACTTCAGCGCCCTGGCCAAACCGCTTGAGAGCGGCGACGTGCTCAAGGTGGGTCTGCTGACCCACTATGGCTATGACGTGTTCAACGACAAGCCCGTCGCGCCACCTGCCTTCGTGACGCCGAAGCCCACGCGTAGCCAATATCCGAGCGGTGCCGCCGGGACCGCCGCGTTCAATGCCGCCAACGCGGCCTACAACAGCGCTCGGACCAGCTACAATACCGCGCTCGCGCTCTACAATACCCGCGTCAGCACCCGGAACACCCGTCTGTCGGCGGTGCAGTCGGCGATCTGGCAGGTGATGTCGAACCGCAACGTCACCAGCCTCAACCACGACCTGGCCTTCGATCTGCTGGTGGACAATCTTTCCGGTAACCATCTGACGAACTATTTCGCCGGCGGCTATGGCAACCAGGGCCACGCGGTCACGGTCCTGAACCCGGTCCAGTTGTTCGGCGGTCGCAATCATAACACGCCATTGGCCTTGACCCAGTCGTTCGCTGTGGCCGCAGTGCCCGAGCCTGCGACCTGGGCCATGATGATCATTGGCTTCGGGGCCATGGGCGTTGTGCTACGTCGCCGGAACGCGACCCCGGCGCGCGCGGCCTAACGAAAGACGTGAATGCCCCCGGCGCCTGCGCCGGGGGCTTCCGCCAGACCCCGGATTTCCAGTTCAGCGCGGCGTGCGCCACAGGTGCAGCGCAGGCGGTCCTCCAGTTCGAACAGCATTTGTCGACCAAGCCCTTGAGCAATCCAGGGCCGCGGGTTGATCGCAGCCTCACGGCCACAGCCGCAGCGCGCCCACAGGCTGGACCTGGCCGCCGTGGCCCATCCGAGGCGCGCCTCGCCAAAGGCCATGCTCTGCGCAAGATGTCTGCTGCCGTCCGCCATGATGTGACTCCCTGACGCGAACAAAAGCAGAACTTTGTACGTCTGGCGACTCTTTAGCGGATGTTTTTTTGAGTCGCCTCAACCATCGTAGTCAGAGCTTCTCGCTGATCCGGATCGCGGCGCGGCATCCGGTGCGGATTACGGCACCCAGCAGGGCATAACCGTGGGCCAATTGCGCGCCTTCCTCAACGGCCAGGTCGCGGTGTGAGAGCTCCTCGTCGCGGAACGTGGATAGCTCGGCGGCCAGTGCCGGTTCGCGGTCGGCCAGTTCGTCGATCTGGGCCGCATAGTGCGCCTCAATGACGGTCTCGACGGCTTCGGTGCAGGCATGCGCAGCCTTTTCGCCCAGCAGCGCCGTACCTGCGCCCAGGGCAAATCCGGCCAGACGCCAGAGCGGCGCCATGACAGTCGGGCGAACCTGATGTTCGGTCAGCAGGGCGTCAAAGCGGGCCAGGTGGACCGCCTCCTGCGCCTCCATCTCGGCCATCTGACCGGCGATGCGGCTCTGTCGGGGCGAGGTGCCCAGGACGGCGCGTTGGCCGCGATAGATCTGGACGGCTGCCAGCTCGCCGGCGTGGTCCACGCGCAATATCTCGGCCAGACGTGCTGACATTGCGCCGCGTCCGGGGCGGGGCGGGACCGGCTTGTCCATCAGCTCTTGCCCCGCTCGCGCAGAGCTGCGACGCCGCTCAACCCGGCAAAAGCCAGCGACAGCGCCGCGTTCCAGCCCGCCATCGAAAGACCAGCAAACACCCAGGGCGCCTGGTCACATGCAGGGGGTCTGACCTTCTCGCCCCCCAGAAACGCCGCCATATCTGCAGCTGTGACGGTGGTGTTGCCCGACGCGCAGGCCTGCGGCCCCGGCCAGTACTTCCACTCGGCGCCGGCATGGTAGACGGCGACGGCGCAACTCAGCACAAAGAGTGCGCCCAGCAACCAGCAGGTCGCCTCTCGCCAGCGCGGACCGCCGGGCATCCGGACAATCACCATACTGACCAGGCCAAGGCTCAGAATGGCCCAGTACACCTCGCGTTGGCGCAGGCAGAGCGTACAGGGCGCCAGACCGCCAAAGGTCTCGAAGGCGTGGGCGATAGCCAGCATGCCGGCCGCAATCAGGACAGCGCACAAGCGCCAACGCTCAAGAAAGAGTCTCAACATTTGTCGAGATATGACCCCAAAGCCGCGTTCACAGGAAGACCCTGAGGACAACGATCAGCGCCACCAGAAGCCCAAGGAGGATGATTGAATAGAGATTTATCCGCTTTTCGAACTCGGTCAGCATGGCCGCACCGAAATTCTTGAGCACCGCCGCGACCAGGAAGAACCGCACGCTGCGGGTAATCACCGATGCCCAGACGAAGGTGAAAAAATCAAAGTGCGCCAGTCCCGATGCGATGGTCACCAGCTTGTAGGGGATGATGAAGATCACGCCTTTGACCAGGATGATCCATAGTCCCCATTGCGCAAACCAGGACTCGAACTCCTTCTGGCCTTCCGGGTGTCCCAGGATCGCCAGAAGCTGTTGGGCGACAGGTTCCAGATAGAAGCCGATCG
>JANNFM010000592.1:0-2124 GCA_031379795.1 Alphaproteobacteria bacterium | reverse complement strand
CCGTTACCCTTCTCCCACCATGGGTGAAGGGTAACGGGAGCCTTCACCCTTGAACGGTGATTGCTGTAGTCGTGGATAGAACGAACAACGCTATGATCCACCCCCCGGGGGTAAACCGATGATCTACCTGATCATGAAGGCCGCGATCTCGGGCGTCATCATCGCGGTGGTGTCAGAGGTTGCCCGGCGCAGTCCCGGCTTCGGCGCGCTGATCGTGTCCCTGCCGCTGGTGTCGATCCTGGCGATGATCTGGCTGTGGCGCGACACGCACGATCCCCTGCGACTGGCCGCCCATGCCGGGGCCACCTTCTGGTATGTGCTGCCATCGATGCCGATGTTCCTGCTGCTGCCGGTGCTTCTGAAACGCGGGACGCCGTTCTATGCGGCGCTGGCCGCCGGCTGCGCGCTCACCATTGTACTCTATGGCCTGATGAACCTTGTCGGGCCCCGCTTCGGGCTGAAGCTCTGATGCAGACTGTCGCTGCCCGGAAGACCGTGCTGCTGGCCCTGGGCCTGGCGTTCTGCGGCGCCACCGCGGCCTGGGCCCACAACATCGGCGGCACGGACGCGGCGTTCGTGGCCGACGCGCGGGGGGCCGACCCGATCCCGTTCATGTATCTGGGCGCCAAGCACATGGTGACCGGCTACGACCATCTGGCGTTTCTGGTGGGCGTGATCTTCTTCCTGTTCCGGCTGCGCCAGATTGCGCTCTACGTCAGCCTGTTCTCGCTGGGCCATTCGATCACCCTGCTGGCGGGCGTCTACTTCCAGCTCCATGTCGACCCGCACCTGGTGGATGCGGTGATCGGGTTGTCAGTGGCCTACAAGGCGATCGAGAACCTCGGAGGCTTCCGCACCCTGTTCGGGGCGCAGCTGGACCCGCGCTTGGCCGTCTTCGGCTTCGGCCTGGTTCACGGGCTGGGGCTGGCCACCAAGCTGCAGGCGCTGAACCTCAATCCAGACGGTCTGCTCGCCAATCTGGTGTCGTTCAATGTCGGCGTCGAGATCGGCCAGGTGCTGGCGCTCAGCCTGATCCTGGTCGCGATGACCCTGTGGCGGCGCACGAAGACATTTGAGCCCATGGCCCAGGGCGCCAATGTCGTGCTGTTGCTGGCGGGCTTCGTTCTGGCGGGCCATCAGGTCGCCGGTTATGTGTTTGGCGGAGCCGTTTCATGAGCACAGACACCAGCAACAGACCCATGTCCCGCGGACGGCTGATCCTGGCGATCCTTGGGGCCGCCGCCCTCGCCGCCCTGATTGTGCTGGGCGCGATTCTTCCGGCCGAATTCAACCGCGACCCGCTGGGCGTTGGAAAACTGTCGGGCCTGTCCCGGCTCTGGGCGCCCGATGAGACCGTGATTGACACGGACAAGGCCGGCGCCGCCCGCGCCCGGGAGTATGCGACGCCCTTCCGCACCGATGTGATCGAGATCCCGCTGGGTGACTTTCTGGCGGGCGCCGACAAGTCCGAGCTGGAATACAAGGTACGGATGCGCAGGGACGCCACCCTGATCTACAGCTGGGAGGTTGTGGGAACCTCCGAGCCCCGCGACTTCCACTTTGACCAGCACGGCCACACGACGCCGGCCAAGGGCCAGCCCATGACCGTGGCCACGTATCGGCAGGCGTTTGGCCTGAAGCAGCAGGGCGCGCTGACAGCGCCGTTCGACGGCATCCAGGGCTGGCAGTTCTCGAATTCCAGCGAGAAGGCGGTCGTGGTCCGGATGAGACTCGCCGGCTTCTATGATCTCATTCCGTCCGGCCAGCCTGGCAACGAGGCGGGGATCGTCGCCAATGTGCCGGCGGCCCAGGCTCGGCCTTCGCAATAACTTCGCCGCAATTGGCGCGCTCAGTGCTACGGCAGGAGACCTATCGATGCGTCACGCCCTCGTCGCCCTGGCGGCTCTGATCGCCTCGCCCGTCTGGGCGGCCGAACCCGCGACCGCGGATGCGCCCCATGCCACCGCCTCGCCGGCGATGAGCGTGGCCGACCAGATCGACGCCTATCTGAAGAGTTCGCCGGCCCTGGAGCTGGCGGACGACGAGGCATTTGAAGCGACAGCGCGGCCCGATCGCCGGCCGCACGGAGAGGTGGCCATCGGCGTCGGAACGCGCGGCTATCGC
>JANNFM010000570.1:0-11065 GCA_031379795.1 Alphaproteobacteria bacterium | reverse complement strand
CGGCGCCCGGCGCAAACTGCCACAACACTGCCGCTTCCCATTGCGGCCCAGGCCGGTGCACGATATGTGAACGCCCGCTTCGAGACGTTGACCCCCAAGGATCCGATGACGAGTTTTGACGACCGCGAAAAGGGCTTTGAGCGCAAGTTCGCCCTGGACCAGGAGCAGGATTTCAAGGCTCACGCGCGTCGCAACCGGGCGCTGGGCCAATGGGCAGCCGGGCTGATGGGCCTGGAAGGCCTGCACGTGGACGAATATGCCAAGGCGGTCGTGAAGTCCGACTTCGAGCTGCCGGGCGACGAGGACGTGTTCCGCAAGGTCTTCGAGGACCTTAAGGGCTCGGGCGTCACGGTTTCCGAGAGCGAAGTGCGCATGAAGATGGCCGAACTGCTGGCCCAGGCCCGCGAGAGCGTTCGCTCGGGCAGCTGATATATCGTTCCGCTTATCCCGGCGAAGGCCGGGACCCAGAACGCAGATGTCGATGTGGGTTGGATAGCAGCTGCATTGATTGAGACCGCTTCTAAGCTATGCCATCTGGGTCCCGGCCTTCGCCGGGATGAGCGGTATCGTTTTTAGCCAGCACCGGGCGGCTAACTTTCTTCGGCACGATTGTGGACCAGGCCTCGCGGACGAGGTCGGCGAGTTCTGCCGCGTCGAGGTTCTCCAGCACCACATAGCTCCAGTACACGGTCGCGACCGGGCATTTCTGGAAGGTGTCGGGGCGGACCTCGAACAGGAACTCCTGGTGGACCTTGTCCAGCTTCAGGACGACGCGGTCGTTCCAGTGGAGCGCGAAGGATTTCTTGCCGACCTGAAACCAGGGCTGGCCCCGGTATTCATTTTCCCAGGCGCCGGGCAGATTGAGGGCTATGCGGCGGAGGTCTTCGAAGCTTGCGATGCCTTGGCCTCCTCATGCTCCCCGAACACGCGGGCGAAGATGCGGTCGACGTTCTTGAAGTGGTAGCCCAGGTCGAACAGTTCGCCGAGTTCAGCGGCTGACAGGGTGATTTCAGGGTCGGCGATCAGGAAATCGAGGAAATTGCCCTCGCCGCGCCAGACCTTCATGGCGTTGCGCTGGACCGCCGCATAGGACACCTCGCGCGACAGGCCCTTCTGGGTGAGGCCCAGCAGGACGCGCTGGGAGTGAACCAGTCCGCCCAGGCGATCCAGGTTTTTGGCCATGTTCTCCGGATAGATCACCAGCCGTTCCATAACGCTGGCCAGTCGGCGCAGGGCAAAGTCCAGATGGACCGTGGCGTCGGGCGCAATGCCGCGCTCCACCGAGGAGTGGCTGATGTCGCGCTCATGCCATAGCGCAACGTTCTCCATCGCGGGCATGACGGCCGAGCGGACCAGACGCGCCAGGCCCGTGAGGTTTTCGGTCAGGATCGGGTTGCGCTTGTGCGGCATGGCGCTGGAGCCCTTCTGGCCGGGATCGAAGGCCTCCTCGGCTTCCAGCACCTCGGTGCGTTGCAGATGCCGGATCTCGATGGCCAGTCGTTCGACAGAACTGGCGACCACGCCAAGCGTCGCGAAATAGGCGGCGTGGCGGTCGCGGGGGATCACCTGGGTGGAGACGGGCTCGACCACCAGACCCATCTTGTCGGCCACATAGGCCTCAACCTCGGGGGCGACATTGGCGAAGGTGCCGACGGCGCCGGAGATGGCGCAGGTGGCGATCTCGAATCTTGCCATGGCCAGCCGTTCCCTGGCGCGGACGAACTCGGCGTAATGGCCGGCCAGCTTCAGGCCGAAGGTAGTGGGCTCGGCGTGGATGGCGTGGCTGCGCCCGACGGTGGGGGTGAAGCGATGCTCATAGGCCCGGCGCTTCAGCGCCGTCAGCACCAGATCGACGTCCTCGAGGAGGAGATCGGTCGCCCGGCACAGTTGGACGGCCAAGGCGGTGTCGTTGATGTCGGACGATGTCGTGCCCTGGTGCAGGAAGCGGGCCTCAGGCCCCACGACTTCGGAGATGTGGGTGAGGAAGGCGATGACATCGTGCTTCACCTCGCGCTCGATCTCGTCGATGCGGTCGGCGTCCCAGACGGTGTCGCGGCCCTTTTCCCAGATGACCCGGGCTGCCTCCCTGGGGATCACGCCCAGATCGGCCTGGGCGTCGGCGGCATGCGCGAGGATTTCGAACATGATTTTGAAGCGCGTCTCGGCACTCCAGATGGCGGCGGCGTCTTGGCGGGCGTAGCGAGGGATCATGGGGTGGGGTATCCAGCCGCACCCGGTCCCAAGTCAAATTTTATTGTCGGCTCAAACCGTCGCGATGGCGCGACGGCGACGGAGCGCTGCGCCCGCCAGGCCGAAACCGCCGATCATCAGAGCCCAGGTGGCGGGTTCGGGGACGGCGCCGGTCGGGGCCGGACCGTTGGGACCGCGGGGGCCGGGTTCGCCCTGGCCACCGCCTTCGGGATCGCCGAAGGGTTCCTGACCGGGCTCGGGCGGGGCACCCGCGAAGAAGCCACCGCCACCGGTTTTCGGCGGCGGAGCCAGCGACAGGATCAGAACCAGGTCGCCGTCTTCCGGGTTCCAGGTGAACGCTTCGCCGGTGAAGCCCAACTCATTGCCGCCGATGCCGGCCATGTTCCAGTGGCCCCAGGAGCCCTGCTCCTCGCCGTTCAGGGCGAAGGAAATCCGGAACATGTGACCGTCCAGGCTGCCCAGGACGCCGCGCTCCATCAACAGCTGGCCGATGGTGACGGGACCGGTGAAATCCCTGGCCGAAAAGGTCCGCTTGAAAACGCCGTCCTCGTTGAAGCAGGTCGTCTTGCCGCAGCCGTCGCCCCAGTTGACATTGAGCACGGTGGCGGCCGTCGCGGGGCCGGCCATCGCGCCAAGGCTGGCTGCGAAAATCGCCGCCGCTATCGCTGATCTGATCCTGTGCATCACTGTCACCTGCTGGAAATCCAGGCGACTTTGATCACGCAAAAGTAGAGTTACAAGCGCTTACCCCTCTCAGGGGTAAGCGATTCCCCTGTCAGGCGACAATTTACCAAACCTATGAGCGAGTAACCTTACCTGGGCCGGAAACTGGCCCCAATCAGATCTCACCGCGATCCGCCCGCGCCTTGGCCAGCGCCTTGCCGAGGCCGAACGAGCCCAGGAAGTAGTGGAACGCGCCCCACAGGCTGACGGCATAGGCCACGATGATCCCATGACGCGTGGCCAGCACCAGCGAGCCGTCGCAGGCCGCCACAGCCTCGGCCGACGCGCCGGTGGGGGCCAGGCCGCCGGGGCAGGCGGTCTGGAAGCTGGTCGCCTCGCCGGCGAACATGCTCTGCACCGCCGCCCAGAAGCCGGGCTGACCCGGATGGGCCAGGTGGAAGGCGGCAAAGTGGTCGATCACCCAGCCGGCGAAGGGCGGCCCGGCCCCCAGCGCGATCAGGTTCAGGAAAAAGAACAGAATCGCGGTGGCCGTGGCGCGGCGATAGGTCGGCACCATGTTCTGGACCACCCCGAACGTAGGGCCGAGGTAGGTGTAGGAGAACAGGCCGGGCAGCAGCAGGAACAGCGCCGCCATCTGCCAGGTGGGGGCCATGTAGACCGCCACGATGAACGGGAAGGCCAGCGTGATGCCGATGGCCGGGACCAGCGAGTACCAGTGCGGTCCGAACTTCGCCAGCCGGTCGGTCAGCCAGCCGCCCAGCAGCGTGCCAATGCCCTGTGAAACCCCCGCGACCAGGCCGGTAATCAGGCCGACTTCGCCATAGGTGAGATGAAAGGTGCGGATGAAATAGGGCGGCGCGAACTGGCCACCGCCATAACCGGCGAAGGACACCAGGGTGACGCCCAGCACCATGTTCAGGACAGGCCATTTGCCAAATAGCGTGGCAATGACGGCGCCCATTTCCTTGAACTCGGCGCCCAGCGAATAGGGCGGAGTCTCGCGCGCAACCGCGGTCTCGGCCCCGGGCTCGGAGTGGCCCCGCGGCGGCTCCTTGACCAGCAGCTTCAGGGCGATGGCGATGGCGATCCCCGGCAAGCCCACCAGCATGAAGGCCGTTCGCCAGGTGAAGTGATCCAGCATCTGCCCGCCGATCACGGCCCCGAACATGGAGCCCAACGGGATGCCGAAGGCGTAGACCGCCAAGGCCGAGGCGCGCTTCTTGGGCTCGAAATAGTCGCTGATCAGCGAGTGGGCCGGGGGTGAAAGGCCTGCCTCACCCACGCCGACGCCGAAACGGTAGGCGGCCAGCTGGGCAAAGGTCGCCGCCGTGCCGCAGAGCGCCGTGAACCCGGACCAGATGACGATCGAGACGGCGATGATGTTGACGCGGGAAAACCGCTCGGCCAGCCGCGCGATCGGGATGCCCAGCATCGTATAGAGCAGGGCGAAATAGAGCCCGCCCAGCAGCCCCAGCTGGGTGTCGGAAATCTTCAGGTCGACCTTGATGGCCTGACCGATGGTGGAAATGATCGTCCGGTCGATGAAGTTCAGCGTGTAGGCCACCACCAGCAGGAACAGCACCAGGCGCTTGTAGTTCTCGCTGTAGAACGGGCGCGGCGGGGCCCGGCCGCCGTGGGTGTGGATGGCATCGTCGACGTTCCCCCGAAGTCTTTTGCGCGCCCGGACCGGCGATGCCGGCGCGGGTCTATGGCCTGGCGTGGAGGTTAGCGGCAGCCGGGAGGGAAGGGTAGGGGGTTTGATCGGTACCGGCTTTGGGCCGGGCGGGGGAGGGGTATCGGAACCGCCGAAAACGCGGAATGACGCGGAAGGGGCTCAGGAATTGTGGTGACAGTCGCGGTAACCCGGCTACGCGCCTGCCGCGACCAGGAGGTTTGGGGGTTATTGTAACTGTCACCATAATTGACATTCGTTATCGCCAATGACCGTGGCGACCGCAGGCTTGCCAATCGCGCTGAAAAGGTCGAGCGTTTCACGGAAACGGGGGGAAACCACGATGGACTTTCAGCTACTGGCACCGCAATTGCAAACCGGTGACATCTTTCTGTTCGGCGGTACGACGCCGGTCAGCGCGATCATTGATGCCATTACCCATAGCAAATACTCACACATGGGCATGGTCGTCCGTGCTCCGGGCAGCAGTGGTGGCGACGGTCTAACGCTCTGGCAATCGTTTGAACCCGACGGTGGGGTCGTGCTTGGCCCGCTTGAAGCCTTTGTCGCCAACTATCCCAAACTGGAAGCCGGCGCGACTGCCGCAGCGCGACTGCTGAACGTCACCCGTACCCCGGCGATGCTACAAGGGTTCGACGACTATATGCCCAAGGTCAAGGGCGTACCCTTCCCCGGTTTTGGCGAGTGGATCATCAACTATATGAGCGGCTGCCTCGGCATCGAAGGTCCGCAAAAATCCTTCTATTGCTCCGAACTCGTTGCCCAGACCTATATGGCGATGGGGCTGCTCAAAAGCTGGCCGTTGGCGACAGTATACACACCGGGGCGTTTCGCCGAGGACGCCTATGACCTGCAATTGCAACTTGGCGCCAGCTTTGGTGCGGAAATTCCGGTGACGACCAGCAACTAAGGGAAGCCGCCCATGCCCGCCAACCCGACTATCGACCCGGTTCCTGCCGGCGCCTTGCCATCCTTCGCGCCCGTTACGTCAGCACCGCCGCGTATGCCCAAGGCCTGGACGGCCACGGTGCTGCTCCACCCGTTCAGCCCGCCGCCGCAGGACCAACCGCAACCTGACACGCCATTCTTTCAACTGTGCACGGCCATCGTCGACTGTGCCGCCGGCCTGTATTTTTCGGCGCGGATCACCGGCTGCAGCTATGGACAATGGTGGTATTTTACCACGCCATCGGGCACCGAAGTCTCCACCGATGGCGGCAAGACCTGGCAATGGACGGGTGTCGGCTGGACGGTGCCGAGCGATTGGTATGGCGCGCAAGCCAGTGCCGCGACCTGCGCCGGCGCGTCGCCGCTCAACTGGATGTCGCAGGCGTTGTATGAATGGTGGAAATTGCCCGTTGCTGTCGGGGCATCGGCCCCCGGTGCGACCTGGATGTGGTTCGACGCTGCCGACAAGACGCCGTTCCGGATGATGTTCGGCAGCGGGCCACCGACACCGGTGCACGGTGATCCAACGCAACTGGCGCTGTTCCAGATGTTTTCGTTCAGCTATTTCGCCAGCTTTAGCCCGCTAGAGACCGTGCCGGAACGTCCTGCAACCTTTGAAACGGCAAAAATTCCGGGGTTCAGCCTCGGCAACCCGCTCGGGTTCAAGCCTTTTGTCTGGCGCAGCAACATCGGGATGACCGTGTTTTCCACCCCGGTGAACGAAAATTACAACCCGTTGCCGACCCGGATTCTTTATGTCTGGAAGCCTGACAGCGACTACAAGATCACGTCTGACCGCTCGCAGAGCACCGTCATGCACTATTCGACCAATCTGACGCCGCCCGACGGCAGCCCCCAGCAGCAATATGAGGAGGCCTTGCTGACCGGGCCGGCGCCCAAGGGCGTGCCGGCGCCGCCCAACAGTGGTGAGGGCTTCCTCTACACCCTTTTCACCAGTGGCAAATCCACGCTCTTGAGCGGCAATGACTTCCCGTTTCCGCAAGAAGCCCCCGACTGGCTCTCTGATGAAGGGCCCAATCCACAGCCCGTCGCCACCATCGCCAATAATTCCCGGCTGTGCCCCAACACCACCATCACAATCTATGGCGTGCTGTTTCCACCGGCGTTGCCCAATTATCCGAACTCGACCTATTTGTGGACCTGGTATGCGCCGTTGCCGGGATCGGACGGGGCCGAGAGCCGGCCGGTGACCTTCATGCAGTCACAATCGGGCGTAGGCGTCGGCACCAGCCTCGCACTCAACGATTACTTCTACTATGGGCACTTCGACACACCCATCGACCCGGCAAATTTCGCCATTCCGACGTTGCCATCCGCCTGAAAGAGCGGCCGACCTTCTAATGTAGATTGCGTTCATCGGGAGTCGGCACAGGGCCTAAACGGTCGCGACGTCGAGGTCGGCGAGCAACGCCGTCAATCGCGCGGCTTCGGTGACCAGCCCGAGGGCGTCGGCAGCCTTGGCTGCCTCGGCGGCAAGGGCGGCTGCGCGCGCCCGACCGTCCGCCCCGGCACGCCCGGCGAGCAGTGTTGCCAGCGCGCGCCGGCTGCGCACGGCGGCGGTTGGCGCGCCAATGCGGTCATTGGTGGCGATCGCCGTTTCAAAATGCCGTTCCGCCGCGTCACCATCGCCCAGGCAGGCGGCGACCTGGCCGGCAGCGTGGGCGAAACTGCCGTCACAGCGCACCCCGGCTGCGGTACAAAGCTGGCCGGTCATGGCCGTCACCGTCGGCACCAGCGCAGCGGCGATGCGTCGATCCCCCAATGCTGCCGCCGCTTCGGCCAGCAGAAACGCCGCTGAAGCCCAGTTGGTGTCCATCGGCAGGTCGCTGCCATCGCCAGCAAAGCCATCGAGAACCGTTTGCGCCTCGGCATTGTCGCCCGTTTCCGTCAGGGCAAAGGCGAGGCCGGCGCGCATCGCCACCAGATTGGGAAAGGCCGCGACGGCCGCCCGGGTCGTGTCGAGCATCTCCGACAGCCGACCTTGCCGCGCTCGCAGTTCGTACATCTGGCCGCCAACAATGTTGACTGCATGGGGCAGCCCTATCGCGCTTGCTGCCTGGAAGGTCGCGAACACCTGCATCTCGGCATCAGGTTCGGCGCGCATCAGGGACAGCATGGTGTGCAGCAGGCGCGGCACAAGCAAAAAGAACGGTGCTCGCAACTGCCCTGCGCGCACATCGCAGCGTTCGATGGCCGCGATGACGCCATCCACATCGCCGGCTTCCAGCAAGGCGTCGCAGCGCTGGCTGGCGGCAAGACAGCCCAGTTCGGCATTGTCGAGCGCGACCGATAGCGCTTCCAGTTCTTCGGTGATTTCGAGTCGCTCTGCCAGCGTCGTCGGATCGTCGATGGCAAAGATGCGCGCCGACAAGGCTCGCGCGAGCGTCGCCTGGTCATCGATGCGTCGCGCCATCGCCAGCGCCTCGGCGGTCAGCCTGTGGCGCCGCTCGCGTTCGCCGCCAAAGCGCAATTCGGTGGCGAGTTGTCCCATCAGCCGGACGCGCAAAACACTGTCCGCGTCGTCAAGCGCCGCAAGGGCTTCGGTATAAAGGGTGACAAGATCGCTATCGACAGCATTGCCCCATTGCAGCCCGCCAGGATGGCCACTGCCGAGCGCGGCCTGCGCCAGCCGATCGGGATCACCGAGCCGACGCGCGAGGGCGGCAGCATCGGCCATCGTCGCCCGGAACGCCGGATCGGCGACATTGCGCTGCATCGCGCCAAGATCGAGCAGCAGGTCGCATTTCAGCCGCTCCCCGGCAGCGCCGACAGGCCGCAGCAGCGCCAGCGCCTGGGAATAATGAGCCGCCGCGCTTTCATAAGCCAGGCCTTCGCCCGCCCGGGCGCCGGCGCGGCGGGCAAAATCGATGGCGCGAGCGCTATCGGCGGCATCGGCCCCGGCCAGCCAATGATAGGCCAGTTCGTCGATGCGATCATCCTGGACATCTTCGGGCAGCGTCGTCAGCCAGTCGGCGATTCGACGGTGCATACGGCGGCGGCGGCTGCCGCTGATGCCGTCGTAGATCGTGACCCGCACCAGGGCATGGTTGAAGCGATAACGATCGCGCTCCCCCGGAACCTCCGCCACCAAGCCAGCGGCCGCAGCCGCATCGAGCGCATCGAGCGGATCATCGCCGCTGTCGCCCGCCACCACTTCGAGCTGATCGAGCCCGAATTCCCGCCCGATGATCGCCGCCCAGCCCAGGATCGTCGCATGGCCAGGCGCCAGATTGCCGAGACGGCGCGCAATGACCTCACGTACGCCGTCGGGAACGCCGATCTGGCTGGTATCGCCAAGGTAAATCCAGCGGTCGTCCCGGTGTTCGATGGCGCCGATATCGGTAAGGTGGCGCAGCAATTCAGTGATGAAGAAGGGATTGCCCGCCGTGTCACGATACAGCGCATGCGCCATGGCCGTGCCCGTCTCGCCGAGTTCATGCCCGGCGCGGCTGGCCAGCATGGCTGCAATTGCAACCTCGTCGATCCCGGACAGCGCGCAGCGGCGGACATGGTCCTCGCGCCGCAGATCCGCGAGCAGCAGCGTCAGCGGATGGCCAGCACCAATATCGCTGTCACGATACGTACCGATGATGAGGACCGGCAGCCCCGCGATGGCGCGGACGATATGCTTGACGAGTTGCAGGTCGGACGCACTCGCCCAATGTAGATCGTCGAGGACCAGCACAACCGATGCCTCGGCGCTAATCGCTGCGAGTAGCCCCACCGCCGCCTCGAACAGCATATAGCGTTCGGCCTCAGCCTCCGCGGCGCGCGGTTGCGGCAAGGCGGCGACGCGATCGCGCAATTCGGGCACCAGTCGTGCCAGTTCGCCATGGTGCAAATTGACATAGCGCACCAGCAGATCGTCAGGCGCATGGGCAATGACATGCCGATAGGCATCGACAAAGGGCCGATAAGGCAACGGCACATCTTCGTCGCAATGGCCGAACAGCACGGTCGCCCCATCGGCATATGCCAACCGCGCCGTCTCTCCGGCCAGGAAGGTCTTGCCGATCCCCGGCTCACCACCGAGCAGCACGACTTGACCGCGCCCGGCGGCAGCGGCGGCCCAGGCGTCGTGCAGGATCGCCTGCTCGGCGGCGCGGCCGCTGGCCACCGTCCTGGTTCGCGCCACCAGCCGCGACGGCAACGGCGGTTGCACCCAGGCCAGCCGCGACGGGGCGACAGAGGCTTCGACGATATCGGCCAGCTTGCTGGTCGCCCGGCTCTTCGCCGGCACGATGTCACGCGCCAACAGCCGGGAGACATCGTCGGCCAAGGCCTGCCAGGCCTTGTCTTCGGGATCGCCTTGCCAATGGATCAGATCGGCTGTCTGGGTCAGTTCGAACATGATCGGCCGCTCGCACGGTTCGATCATCACCGGTATCAAGGTCTTGCGCCGATCCGCAAGCGTCGCTTCGGCGCGCACCCAACGCGAGACCACCGACCGCGATGACCAAAGCACCACCACGGCTCCGGCCTCTTTCAACGCGGTTTCCGTGACCTCGTCGTAGGCCTCTCCGGAGCGCAGCACGACATCCCACCACACCGACAGACCCAGCGCGGCGAAGCCGCGCGCATACAACGCAGCCACCGCCTTGTCTTCGCGGTTGTAGGAAAGAAAAATGTCGGGCACGGCGCAATCAATCCTTCGTCATGGACGCTAGCTCAGCGGCCGTGATAAGTCGATAATCGGGGAACGACCTGCGTTCGTACCAACCCGCAATTTCCGCAATTTCGGTGACAGGTGCAACAACCCTCAAACAACCCGACCGCTCCCTCTCGCTGCGCGGGGTAGAGGGGGGAGTCAGGGGGACGCCCACTCATTTCGCATAGCTTGCGTGCGGACGCCCCCCTTCCGCCTGCGCGCCACTTCCCCTGGATCGGTAATGTTCACGAGCCCACCTTTGCGCGGACGCTGGCTTCGACCGCCGCCAGGCCCACACTGACATCGCGGGACTTTTCGAGCTGGGCGTTGAGGTTCTGCAGATCCTGCGTATCGATCCGGCGCCTGGCCCTGGGCCGCGTCCATTCAAACCCGAATTTCGGTGACAGGTGCGACAATCCCCAATCACCCCGCCCGCGCATTGGCCCCTTGGGTCCCGGCCTTCGCGGGGATGACCGGGGTCGGGGCGGCGGGTGTGGCGCGCGGCCCTGATCCCCGATGCTCAGTTTGCCGGCCCCGCCGGGACCGTCAAGGACGCGCGGGCGCGCGCCGCGGGGCGGCCGCGTCGGGCGACGCGGTCCTGGACCGTCCCGGCGGGGCCGGCGTTTGGCTGCCGTGGGATTTAAGGGGCGGGGTGGGCCGGGGGGTTGAGGGTGGGGGTGAGACCCGGGGCGTGGCCTGCCCCCTCCACCACGCCCTCTGCGGGGCGCGGTCCCCCTCCCGCCGCTTCGCGCTACGGCATTCACACATCTTCGATTAGGTCCGCGTTTTTCCTTCTCCCCTTGTGGGAGAAGGTGGGCCGCGCGAGCGGCTCGGATGAGGGGTCGCTCGGCGATTCTTCT
>JANNFM010000505.1:0-8829 GCA_031379795.1 Alphaproteobacteria bacterium | reverse complement strand
GGTGCTGGTGGTCACCCACAGTCCGCAGGTCGCGGCCCGGGCCGAAGCCCACTGGCGGATCGCCAAGGCGGGTGAGGGCGAACGCCTGCGCACCGCCGTCGAAGCGCTGGGCATATCCGATCGGGAGGAAGAGATCGCCCGCATGCTGGCCGGTGCCAGCATTACGGATGCGGCCCGCGCGGCGGCCAGAGCGCTGATGGAGGTTTGAGAGCGGCGTGCCCTCTCCACCACCCACTCGCAGCGGGTGGTCCCCCTCTCCCGCTGCACGGGAAAGGAAAATTGCCCGGGTCGCTTCCTTTCCCGCAGAGCGGGAGAGGGGGACCGCGCCCCGCAGAGGGCGTGGTGGAGAGGGAAAGCCCCAAGCTAGGCCTATTGACCTCGAATCCTTTCCTCCGCCAGTTGTATGACTGCATCCGTCACCCCGCCAAGGTCCCGGTAGACTCGCCCTGCTTCGATCCTCAGGACCTCGATCCTTTGTCTCCCGAGCCAGGCATCACGAGCCTCGTCGCGCTCGCGGGCGGCTGGTTCCCAGTGCGTGGCACCGTCTATCTCCACCGCCAATCTCGCAGCAGGGCAGTAGAAATCCAGGATGATGGATCCGAACACGACTTGCCGCCGGAAGATGGGTCTGTCTCGACCTCGACCCTTGAGGCGGGACCACAGCATGATCTCGGGGTCGGTCATGGATTTGCGAAGCGCCCGTGCGCGCTTCGCGATCAAGGTGGCAGTTGGGAAGGTCATCGCGGTAGCTTTCCCTCTCCACCCCGCCCCGTCGGGGCGCGGTCCCCCTCTCCCGCTGCGCGGGAAAGGAAAAGTGTTGCTTATTTGTTCTATATATCGCATTCGTTGGGGACGCTAGAGTTTGTCCATGCCTTCGTCCGTTGAGACCCTGTCCGAAGCCGATGCCCTCGATGAGCTGACTGCTCTTGCTGACGAGATCGCCGCCCACGACATCCGCTATCATCAACAGGATGACCCCACGATCACTGACGCGGACTACGACGCCCTGAAGCGTCGTAATCAGCAGATCGAGGCGCGGTTTCCCCATCTGGTTCGCGAGAATTCTCCGTCTCTGAAAGTGGGTGCGGCGCGGGCGGAACAGTTTTCGCCCGTCGAGCACGGCGTGCCGATGCTCAGCCTCGACAATGCCTTCGCCGACGACGAGGCTGCCGAGTTTGACGCTCGCATCCGCCGGTTCCTGAGGCTCCCGGCGGACGAGACCGTTGGCTACACCGCCGAGCCCAAGATCGATGGTCTGTCCTGTTCGATCCGCTACGAGAACGGCGTGCAGGTTCAGGCGGCCACCCGGGGCGATGGACGGGTGGGCGAGGACGTGACGCAGAATGTCCGCACCATTGGTGACATCCCTAAACGCCTGGCCGGTACGGGCTGGCCTGAAGTGATCGAAGTTCGCGGCGAAATCTACCTCGGCCACGACGGGTTCCGGGCCCTCAACGCTGCGGCGGCCGAGGCCGGTCAGAAACTGTATGCGAACCCGCGGAACGCGGCGGCGGGATCATTGCGCCAGATCGATCCCACGATCACTGCGGCGCGGCCCTTGAGGTTCTTCGCCTACGCCTGGGGTTTGCACAGCGTCGGGTTTGCGGACACCCAGTGGCAAGCCTTGCAGCTTCTGAAGGCCTGGGGGTTTCAGACCACGCCGGAAAGCACGCGTGTCGAAAACGCCGCCGGCTTGCTCACGGCCTATGCGCGAATGGAGGTCGCTCGACCCAGGCTCGCCTACGATATCGACGGCGTGGTCTACAAGGTTGACCGGCTGGACTGGCAGCAAAGGCTTGGCTTCATCACACGCACGCCGCGTTGGGCGATCGCACGCAAGTTCCCCGCCGAACAGGCCCGCACGGTCCTGGAAGCCATCGATATTCAGGTGGGCCGCACCGGTGCCATAACCCCTGTCGCGAGGTTGAGACCGGTGACTGTGGGCGGCGTGGTCGTCGAAAACGCTACCCTGCACAACGCCGACGAGATCGCCCGCAAGGGTCTGCGCGTCGGCGACACAGTGATCCTGCAACGGGCGGGCGATGTGATCCCGCAGATCGTCAGCGTTGTGGAAGACGAGCGGCGCGGGCCCGAGCCGTTCATATTCCCCACCCATTGCCCCTGTCCGCTGCACACACCGCTGGCGCGAGAGACCACCGCAGCAGGCGCCGAGACGGTGGTCCGGCGTTGCACCGGCGAGTTTGCGTGCCCGTTCCAGCGGCTGGCCCACCTGCGCCATTTCGTCTCGCGTCGCGCCTTCGACATCGAGGGCTTGGGCGAGAAGCAGATCGCGCTCTTCAACGAACAGGGCTGGCTGGAAACGCCGGCGGATATCTTCCGGCTGCATACGCGGCGCGACGACATGCTGGCGCTGGACCGCTTTGGTGAAACCAGTGTCGCCAATCTGATCGAGAGCATCGAGTCGCGGCGGGACATCGCGCTGGACCGCTTCATCTATGGCCTGGGTATCCGCCACGTGGGCGAGACCACCTCGCTGGCGCTGGCGCGGCACTTCGAGACAGCCGAAGCGTTTGTGGCGACATCAAAGGCGGTTGCTGTGCAGAGAGCCGGCCCGATGTATGCCGAACTCTCCGACCTGGACGGTCTGGGGCCGACGGCTGTGCAGGCGGTGCTGGATTTTGCCCGGTCCGGGCAAGCCTTCCTGATCCCGCCCGCGATTTCGCTGGACGCCCATCTGCATCTGGCGATCCCGAAACTGAACGCGCGCGCGCGCGCGGCCCTGGATGTCCGGTTTGGCGACTGGCAGACTTTCGAGGCTGGCGCTCGGCGGGCAGCCGCCGAAGTACCCGGTGAGGCTTTCCTTGAAGTGGCCTCGGTCGATGCCGTCGGCGTGGTCGCCGCACGGATGATCGCGGAGTTCTTCGGCGAGGATCACAATGAACGTCTCGTCGAAACATTGCTGGCCGAACTTCGGGTCATCCCGGCCGAACGCCCCAAGACCGACACTGCCGTCGCTGGCAAAACCATCGTCTTCACCGGCGCTTTGGAAAAGATGACCCGCGACGAGGCCAAGGCCCAGGCCGAGGCGCTGGGTGCCAAGGTGTCTGGCTCTGTGTCGAAGAAGACCGACCTTGTGGTGGCAGGGCCGGGGGCAGGATCAAAGCTGAAGACTGCCACCGACCTCGGCATCGAGGTCATTACTGAAGACGCGTGGTTGGCGTTGGTTGCCGGTTAGAGCCGCTCTAAGCCCTCGCCGTCACAATCCAGGTGGCCGAGTCGAGCTTTACGCCGTCCGGTCCTTCATGGGCTGCAAGCGCGTCGCGGACCGCGTCTATGGCGCTGTCGCGATGCTCGGGGTGTTCGCGTAGCAGCGCGCCGAGCGGACCAACCTTCAGAGACAGGGCCAGCACCGTTTCGAGGTCGCCACCGCCAACTTTCATGTTGGTCGGCGTCAGGACGACATCAGAGAACCCGGCCGCGCCGAGGATGCCGCGCACCCGCTCCGGATCCGCAAAGGCGAAAGGCCCCGGCGCGCCGGCTGCAGGCGGCGTGGAAGGTGCGGCTGACGGCAGCTTGGCCATGGCGGCGGCCATCGGCAGCGTCATGATCGGGTTTTCAGCCGGCGTTCGCCAACACACAAACGACAGGCGGCCGCCCGTCTTCAAAGCGCGACGCACGTTGAGGAAAGCGGCCAGGGGGTCTTCAAAAAACATCACGCCGAAGCGCGAGAACACGCCGTCAAAGCTGGCCGGTGCAAAGGCGTGCGTCTGGACGTCGGCCTCGAGGAATTCGACGCCTGTGATGTCCGCGGCCCGACGTTGCGCCACCTGAAGCAGGGTATGAGAGATGTCCGCGCCGACAACGGCGCCACCTGGCGCTACCATGGCCGCGAGTTCCAGACTGGTCTCTCCGGATCCGCACCCGATATCTAGGATCTTCTCACCTGGCTTTGGGGCGAGAGCGTCCATCGCGGCATGGCCCAGCGGCGCAAGCTGGCGATCCAGCGGTTCCTGAAGTTCGGCCCAGGTCGGGCCCGCGCCTTCGTTCCAGTAGGTCGACTGTTGGGCGTTGGGGGCGTCGGTCATCAGATTGGCCTCGTCACGTCGGTGAGCCAGGCGCACACGTCGGCCTCGACCAGCGGCCCGATCAGGTCAAGGACCTGGGCATGATACGCATCCAGCTGCGCCCGTTCTTCGGACGACAGCATCGCCGCCACGATCAGACGCCGGTCAATGGGGGCCATGGTTAGCGTCTCCCAGCCCAGCATCGGCCGCTCGCCACCGGCGATCGCCGCCGCCGGGGTCACCACCTGCAGGTTCTCGATCCGAATGCCGTAGGCACCCTCCTTGTAGTAGCCAGGCTCATTGGAGAGGATCATGCCGGGACGCAGGGCCACGGTGTTCGGAGCCTTGGCAATCCGCTGCGGGCCTTCGTGGACCCCGAGGTAGGACCCCACGCCATGTCCGGTCCCGTGGTCGTAGTCTAGCCCATGCTGCCACATCGCCATCCTCGCCAGCACATCCAGCTGCGAGCCTGTCGTGCCCGCCGGGAAGCGGATGCGGGCCAGCGCCAGATGGCCCTTCAGCACCAGGGTGAAACGCTCGCACATCTCGGGCGACGGCGCGCCGATGGCGACCGTGCGGGTCACGTCGGTGGTACCGTCCAGATACTGGCCGCCAGAATCCACCAGCAGCAGGGTGCCATCAAAGGTCTTGAGATTCAGGCGCTCTGTCGGCCGGTAGTGGGGCAGGGCGCCGTTGGAGGCCGCGCCCGCAATCGTGTCGAACGACAGGTCCTTCATGACGCCCGTCGCCTGGCGGAACGCCTCCAGCTTGCGCACGGCGGTGATCTCGTCGGGCGGATTAATCTGCCCCTCCGTGGCCAGCCAGTGCAGAAAGCGGGTCAGGGCGGCGCCATCGCGGATATGGGCGTTGCGGGTTCCCGCAACCTCGACCGCGTTTTTGCAGGCGCGGGGCAGGGCGCAGGGGTCTTCCGCCCGGATCACCTCCGCGCCTGCCGCAGCCAACGCCTCGAAGTACCAGGCCGACGATTGGGCCGGGTCAATGACCACGCGCTGGCCCTTGAGATCAGCCAGGGCGCCGGGCAGATCGTCAGGCGTTTCAAGCGTCACTTGATTGCCCAGCCAGGCCGGCAGGTCCTGGGTCACCTTGGCAGGATCGAGGAACAGGCGTGCCGTGCCGTCCTTGTTCAGGATCGCCTGTCCGATCGGCAGGGGCGAGCGGATCACATCGCCGCCGCGCACGTTGAACAGCCAGGCGATGGAGGCCGGCGCGGTCAGCACAGTGGCCTCGCCGCCGCGAAGCGCGACCAGCGCCCCGACGCGCGCCCGCTTGGCGCTGGACTCCTCGCCGGCATAGTCCAGGGAATGCGGCACGACTGGCGCCTGCGGCTGACCGGGGCGGGACTGGCCCCAGGCCTGATCCAGGGGGTTGTTATGGACCGGGGTGAGCTCGCATCCCGCGCGCGCTGCCGCCGCCTTCAGGTGCGCCAGAGCATCGGAGCTGTGCAGGCGAGGGTCATAGCCGATCTTTTTGCCCCGCCCTGTCGCGGCTTCGAGATAGGCCGGAACCCCGCCGTCCACCAGATCGCGGATCTCGAACAGCTGGGCATCGACCTGATCGCGGACCTGGATCGTGTAGCGCCCGTCCACGAAGACGGCGGCCTTCTCCGTCAGGATCACGGCCGCGCCCGCGGACCCTGTGAACCCGGTCGCCCAGGCCAGCCGGTCGTTAGCGGCGGGCAGATATTCGTTCTGATGTTCATCCTCGTGCGGCACCAGAAAGCCATCCAGGCCCTGTGCAGCCATGGCCTGGCGGATCAGCGGCACATGCTTTGCGCCGAAGGAGCGGTCGGTGGTTTCATTGAAGGTCTGGAGCATGGGAGAGGTTTAGTCGCATCGTGGCGTCCGGGCAAAGCCAAGGCTTGCGATGTGCGCCTCCATGGCTCCCAAAGAGTGCTGGAGAAGCTGGGCATGGGTCGTGAAGGACATCTCTTGAAGGACAGCAAAGCCCGGGATGGCTGGCGCGACAGCTATCTGTACGCAATGCTGGCCGACGATTGGCGGGCGATGAATAATATCCGGGTATAATTGACCGTTCGATCCGTTTCGCCTATGCACCACCACCATGGAGGCTCAGCTATGACAATCGAGACCATCTTTTCAGCTGCCAACATCGGGGCCATGGCCGGTTGGCTGCTTTTGGCGCTGAGCCCGCTCCGACGCGGTCCGATCCTTCTGGCGGCGCGCGGCGTGGGGGTTCTGCTGGCGGTGGTTTATGCGGGCCTGATGATCAGCCGGATGTCGTCCGGGGCACCGATGGATTTCACGCAGCTGGATGGTCTTGCCGTCGCGTTCAGCAACCCGTCGGTGATGCTGGTGGGCTGGATCCATTATCTGGCCTTCGACCTGTGGGTGGGCGCCTGGCAGGCCGAAGTGGCACCGAAATGGGGCGTGCCACACTGGGCTCTGCTGCCCTGTCTGTTCCTGACCTTCATGTTCGGTCCGATGGGCCTGCTGCTGTTCCTCATCGTCGCCGGCGTCTTCAAGCTCACTCGCAAAGCCTGAACATGGACAAGCAGAGCCGCCGTGACCTGGTCCGCGACTACAAGGAGCGCAAGTCTGTCGCCGGCGTCTATGCGGTCCGCTGCGCCCCCTCCGGCGAGGTCTGGACCGCAGGTTCACGTAACATCGAGGCGCAGAAGACCAGCCTCTGGTTCGGCTTGCGCAACGGCGGGCACATCAACCGCGTCATGCAGGCGGCGTGGACCGCCCACGGCGAAGCGGCGTTCAGCTTCGACGTGCTGGAGCGCATCGATGATGAAACGCTGACGCCGCAGGGCGTGCTGGATCACCTCAAGGTGCGCCAGCAGCACTGGCTGGAAACGCTGGGGGCGAAGAAGGCGGTGGGGTAGGGAATTCGAGATCAACTATCTGATTACATGATAGATCGTCATCGCCCGGCTTGTCCGGGCGATCCATGATCACCGGATGGTTCCAAAGTTGCTGACGCGTGGCCGCCGACTCGTCGAGGCGGAGATCATGGGTGGCCCGGACAAGCCGGGCCATGACGAGCGCGTTTTGTGACGCGCCTCAACCCTTGCGCAGCACCAGCGTCGCCCAGGCGTCGCGGTGAATGCGGCGCACCAGCCGGAATCCCTTGGACGTATAGGCAGCCAGCACACGCCGCTGTTGGGTGCGCAGCAGGCCGGACAAGATGGCGATGCCGCCGGGCTTCAGCGCGCGCTTGATGTCCTGCGACAGTGCCACCAACGGCGGCGCCAGGATGTTGGCGAAGGCCAGATCATAGGGGCCATCGCGCCGGATCAGCGGATCGTTCAGGCCAGAGGCATGCACGAAGCGCGCCTTTGCGCCATTCAGCTCGGCGTTTTCATTGGCAATCCGCACCGAGGGCGCATCGATGTCCGTGCCGACCGCGATGGGCGATCCGGTCCGAGCTGCCGCAATCGCCAGCACGCCGGTGCCGCAACCGACATCAAGGACACGCGGAAATGACCGCTGTTTCAGCAGGTCGTGAAACGCCAGCAGGCAGCCGACCGTGGTGCCGTGATGGCCAGTGCCAAACGCTGCGCCAGCCTCGATCCGCAGGTTCACCGTGCTGGCCGGGGCCAGACCGCCATCGTGGGCGCCGTAGACAAAGAACCGCCCGGCCCGCACCGGTGGCAGGCCAGACAGCGCCATCGCCAGCCAGTCCGCGTCGGCCAGCGCCTCGGTGATCACACGCAGGGTTGGATAGCCCGCCAGGATAGCCCCGATGGCGGCCTGTTCGTCGGGCTCGTTGGGGAACGCGTCAATCCGCCAGACGTCGTGGTCCTCGTCCTCTTCCAGGATCGAAAACGTCAGCGCCTCGGTGGCAGGATCCGCTTCGATCGCCGCTGCGGCGGCCTCCGCGACGGCGCGGGGTCCGCGGGCGATGATCTGGACAGCCTCGTCACTCATGGGCGGGAGGCTCTAAAGGTATGCAGCCCGAAAGGCGAGGGGCATTGGCCCAACCGGTTCCTTGCTACAGCCATTTGGCCCGGCGAAAGGCCACAAACAGGCCGACGCAGACGGAGATGATAACGCCCACCACCAGGAAGTAGCCGTACTTCCACGTCAGCTCCGGCATGAACTCGAAGTTCATCCCATAGATGCCTGCCACCATGGTGGGCACCGCCAGGATCGCGGCGCCTGCTGTCAGGCGCCGGCTGACGTCGTTCTGGCGCTGCTGTTCGAACAGGTTCGAGACCTCGAATACCGACGACAGCACGTCGCGCAGGCCCTCGATGGCGCTGGACACCCGGCGCAGGTGGTCGCCAACGTCACGGAAATAGGGCCGCACGCTGGGGTCCATGAAGGGCAGGTGCATGTGTTCCAGCCGTGCGCAGACCTCTTCCATCGGGCCTAGCATGCGCCGGAACCGCATCAGGGACTGGCGCAAATTGAACAGGTGGGTGACGTCCTCGCGGCTCAGGAACGTGTCCAGAGCGCGGCGTTCGATGGCCAGCACCTCTTCCTCGATCTCGTCGACGATGGGCTGGTAGCCGTCGACGATAAAATCGAGGATCGAATATAGCACATAGGCGATACCGTGCCCCAGCATCGCGGGCGAACTCTCAAGGTGCCGACGCACCTCGGTATGTCCCCGCTCGGATCCCCGGCGCAGGGTGATGATGTAGTTCTTGCAGAGAAAAGCGCAGGTCTCGCCGTAGACGATTTCCTCGTTCTCCAGCCGCGCGGTGCGACACACGACGAAGATCTGGTCGCCATACGCGCTGACCTTGGGCAGCGGATGGTCACAGAGTGCGTCCTCAATGGCCAGGGGATGCAGGCCGAAACGATCCTGCAGC
>JANNFM010000478.1:0-4362 GCA_031379795.1 Alphaproteobacteria bacterium | reverse complement strand
ATCCTTGATCCCCTTCGCGCCGGTCTTGGCCAAGGCGGATTTGACGTGACTTCTGATCGTTCCGGCGGTGACGCCCAGGGCCTTCGCCGCCTCCGGCGCCGAGGCGCCACTCGCCACGATTGCTGTTGCGCGTGCCTCCGCCGGGGTCAGGCCGAAGGCCGTCTGGGCCACCTCAACGTCGTCGCCCGCACCGCCCTGGACCTCGCACATCAAACTGATCAGCCGGGCGATCAGCTCGGGTGTCCGACGAACGCCGGCTTTGGCGTTGATGCGTCGCAGCGCATCGCGGGCCGTTTCGCGCCCGACGCCGGCTGACGCCGCCGCGACCTCCAGGCTCGGGGCGAACAGCAGGGCTACGGCCAGGCGTGCCTCCAGGGCTGTCAGGTCCAGCGCACGGGCGGCCCGGCGCGCCAGTTCGGAGGACCGCGAAGGCGCGCTGACCACCACGGCCAGCCGGTCTGCCCCGGCCGCAAGCGCCGCAGCGACCTCGTCCCCCAACGGCCAGCGAGCGGCCAGCGCCGCGGATCCGATCCAGGCGATGAAGGCCAGTCCGGCCGCGCCTTCCACGAGGCTCACCACCTGACCCTCCCGCACCGCGCGTTTCAAAAGCGGCCGCAGATCGCTGGAATGGGCGAACAGGGCGCTATAGGCCGCGTCGGCGAAATGGATATCTCCCCGGGCGCTCATCACGGCTGCGGCCAGGGACCGTCTATCTGCAATGGCACCGGCAAGGGCTGGCAGGGCGTCCGAGGCCGAGGCGATATCCTTCCGCGCGTGGCCGCTGTTAGCCAGGATCGCGTCCTCAACCTGCGCCCAGGACTCCATCATGAACTCAAGCGGCGCCCCGCCGGACGGGCGGGTTCGAAAGAGTTCGGACAGTCGGAGGGGCCTGGCGGTCATCTTGGGTCCGGGAACTGGAACGCCGCTCTGACGCAACTGGCAAGGACGATCTGCAATCGCCGGGCCAGTCGCCAAGGTGAACCAATGTCGGGCTGCCGGGTTGGGACTGAATAGATGCCCTGCAAAGGAACTCCGATGAAGTCTGCCCTTATCGTCCTCTTCGCGCTTTCCACATCCCTAACGCCGATCGCCGCCGCCGCTCAACCGGATCGGGAACATCGCGAAGACCGTCGGGACCACCGCGAAAACCGCCGCGAGCTCAAGGAAGATCGCCGTGACGCCCATCGCGACGGCGTCGTCACCCGACACGAGAAACGCGAACTGAAACAGGATCGCGCCGAGGTCCGCGAGAGCCGACGTGAACTGCGATACGATCGACAACGTCGCGAAACCTGGAGCGATCGGGCGGAATGGCGAACCTATCGCGGCGACCGCTCGGGATACTGGTACGCGCCAGGCTACGGATACTATTCCCAGGTCCGTGGTCGCGCCTGGCGTCGCGGTGCCTATGCGCCCCGGAGCTATCGCCGCTTCTATGTTCAGGAACCCTACTACTACGGCCTCGCCGAGGCGCCGCGCGGCCAGCGCTGGATCTATGCCGATGGCAATTTCGTGCGACTGGTCGTAGCGACCGGATTGATCGCCAGCGTCGTCTCCAACGGTTACTGACCCTGACAGGCCTGGCTGCGGGACGATCTCGCGGCCGGGTCAGGTCATATTCGCCCGCCCTTGCGCAAAGCAGCGAACCTGGACGACAAGGGCCTCATGAATGACCGGGACGTCTATCTGAAACTGGCCACGGTGGCCGAGGAGCTCATGGCGCTGTCGGAGGCGGCCGAGTCCTATGTCGGCGAGGCTGCGCTACGCACCGCCGCCAGCACGATCGCGGGCACGGCGAAGGCGGTTTACGAGCACGTGATGGACTCCGACAGCACCCATTGAGATTTGCCGGCCTGCCACTGGTCTGGCGCATCGACTGGCTCTAGCCTGCGCCGATGAAACGCTTTCTGGCCCTCGCCGCCGCCCTCCTGACCACCCCGGCCGTCGCCCAGCCGGCCGATCTCGTGATCTGGGGCGGGCCTGTCTACACGGGCGCTGCGCCAAAGCCGGTCGAGGCCGTAGCCGTGGCGAACGGCAGGATTGTCTTCGTGGGATCCAGGGTCGGCGCCCGGGCGCAGCTTGGCCCCCAGACCCGGGTGATCGACCTCAAAGGCGCCGCCCTCTTCCCCGGCTTCACGGACGGCCATGCCCACCTGCGCACCATCGGGGACCGCGAGCTGTCGCTGAACCTGGAGGGCGCGAAGTCCGCGGCGGAGGCCACGACGCGGGTCAAGGCCTATCTGGCGCAGCGCAAACCCACCGGCGCCGTATTCGGCCGCGGCTGGATCGAGACCGGCTGGCCTGAAGGCCGATTCCTGAACCGCGATGACCTTGATCCCATCGCGCCCGACCAGTCGATCATCCTGACCCGCGCCGACGGCCATGCCCTGGTGGCGAACTCGGCCGCGCTCAAGGCCGCCGGGATCACCGAGGCCACGCCCGCCCCGGACGGCGGCGCCATTCTGAAGGACGCCAGGGGCCGCCTGACGGGCGTGCTGGTGGACAACGCCATGGGGCTGGTGCGCAGGCTCAGCACCGCGCCAACGGAAGCCGACCGTCGCGCCGCCTTTGATGCCGCATTCAAGGTCGAGGCCGCCTATGGCTGGACCGGCGTCCATTCCATGAGCGTCGATTGGGCCGATGTCGGCCTGCTCGAGACCCTCGACGCCGAGGGCAAGGCGCCACTGCGGGTCTACAACGCCGTCGACGGCCGGCAGGCCGGACCCCTGTTCGCCGGCGGGCCGCGGGCCTCGAAATCCGGACGGATCACCACGCGGGCGATCAAGCTCTATGAGGACGGCGCCCTGGGATCGCGCGGCGCGGCGCTGTTCGAACCCTATGCCGACGCGCCGGACGCCAGCGGCCTGGTGGTGACGCTGCCGGAGACGATGCGCGCGGCCCTGACCAGGGCGAAGGCGGCCGGCATCCAGGTGGCGACCCACGCTATCGGGGATCGCGGCAACGCCAATGTGCTGGACCTCTACGCCGAGCAGGATGTCGCAAAGCTGCGCTGGCGGATCGAACATTCCCAGATCGTGCGCCCGGCCGATATCCCGCGCTTCGCCCGGCTGGGGGTGATCGCGTCGATGCAGCCCAGCCACGCGATCGGCGACCTGCACTTCGCGCCGGCGCGGCTGGGCGAGGCGCGGCTGGCGGGCGCCTATGCCTGGAAGGACATGCTGAACGCCGGGGTGCGTGTTGTGGGCGGCTCAGACGCGCCGGTGGAACGCGGCGATCCCCTGATCGAGTTCTACGCCGCCATGGCGCGCAAGGACCTGACCGGCTTCTCGGCCCCGGACTGGAACCCTGGCCAGAAGCTTTCCCGCGCCGAGGCCTTGAAGCTGTTTACCGCCGAGGCCGCTTACGCCCGCTTTGCGGAAAAGGATCTGGGCACGATCGAGGTGGGCAAGATCGCCGACCTTTCGGCCTTCTCAGTCAACCTGATGACCGCGCCGGAAGCCGACATCCCCAAAGGCCGCGCCGTGCTGACCGTGGTGGACGGCAGGGTGGTCTACCGGGCGGATTAGACGATGACCGGCGCACGGTTGCCCTCACCCGATTCTCGGGAGCTATGGCATTCGCGCCTCACGGGACTGGCCGCACGGAGACCTGCTCTCCCCCGCGCCCTCGCTAGAACGAGGGCGGCGAGAGCGAGAGGGAGACGAGGGCTTGTGCTTCAGTCGCAGGAGAGGTCCGGTCTGCGGCGGGTGGCTACCCCGAAGGGCGAGGCGGCGGGCGGGCCGGGATGACCGGGGCGGCTCGGGCGGAGTTAAGCAGTCGTGATCTGGCCGGCGGGGCCGCCGGCGGGCGGGCCAAGACCGCCAGCGCCAGGCCGGAGCGGCGGGGCTCGGGCTGTGACTCCGGGGAGGCTTGCGCCAGCAGCGTCTGCAGCGACGGCAGGGTGGTGTCGCGGAGGTGGGCCGGGAACTGGTCGCGGACCTGTTCGGCGCGCTTGGACACGATGCCCAGGGTCTTCAGGAACTGGGGCAGGCTGACGGGCTCGGCATCGCGGTCACGTTCGCGGTCGGCCTCGGCGCGTCGGCGCGCGTTGTCGCGCTCGGGCCTATCGGTCGGGTCGGCGCGTTCGCGCTCAGGCTGTTCCACAGACAGGGTCGCAGGGCGCGGGGCGGGAATCCCGAACTGCGTCAGCCGGATCCCCATGCGCACGGCGAAGAAGCAGTGCCGGAACTCGGTGGTGAACCTGAGGAACCGGTCGAGGTCGTCCCCCGCAGTCTTCGCAATCTCCGCCGCTGCCGTTCCCAGCTCATAGGCGCAGACCGTCATGGCTTCGACCATCCGAAGCGTCGGCGCATCCATAGGGAGTGGGGCGACCTGCATGAGAACAAAGATAGAACCTCCAGA
>JANNFM010000449.1:0-5906 GCA_031379795.1 Alphaproteobacteria bacterium | reverse complement strand
CTGCGGGTCGCTTTTCCTATTGGGACGCGCGGCTACTCGCCGCGTGCGCACGGGCCGGGATAACCACCCTGCTGTCCGAGGACAAGCAGGATGGATCGGTCTTCCAGGGCGTGCAGATCGTGAACCCTTTTTCGCCGCAGGGGCTGAGCCCTCGCGCCCGTGAACTCCTCCAGCTTTAGGCAACAATGCGACCCATCTTCATCAACGTCGGCGAGCGGACCAACGTCACCGGTTCGGCCAAGTTCCGCAAACTGATCGCCGACGGAGACTATCCCGAAGCGCTCAGCGTCGCGCGCCAGCAGGTGGACGCCGGCGCCCAGATCATCGACGTGAACATGGACGAGGGTTTGCTCGACTCTGTCCACGCCATGAAGACGTTCCTGAATCTGATCGCCGCCGAGCCGGATATCGCCCGCGTGCCGGTGATGATCGACTCATCCAAGTGGGAGGTGATCGAGGCCGGGCTGAAGTGCGTCCAGGGCAAGACCATCGTCAATTCGATCTCCATGAAGGAGGGCGAGGCCAAGTTCATCGAACAGGCCAAAGCCTGCCTGCGCTATGGCGCCGCCGTGGTGGTGATGGCGTTTGACGAGGTCGGCCAGGCCGACACCGCGGACCGCAAGGTGGCCATCTGTGAGCGGGCCTACAGGATCCTGACCGAGCAGGTGGGCTTTCCGGCCGAGGACATCATCTTCGATCCGAACATCTTCGCCGTCGCCACCGGGATCGATGAGCACAACAACTATGCCGTGGATTTCATTGAGGCGACGGCCCGCATCAAGGCCGCATGTCCGCATGCCCGCATCTCGGGCGGGGTCTCTAACGTCAGCTTCAGTTTCCGGGGTAACGAGCCCGTGCGGCGGGCCATCCACGGCGTCTTCCTCTTCCACGCCATCGCGGCCGGCATGGACATGGGCATCGTCAACGCCGGCGATCTGCCGGTCTACGACAACATCTCCGAGGAGCTGAAGGTCGCGGTCGAGGATGTGATCCTCAACCGCCCGCAGCGCGACCCCAAACTGTCCAACACCGAGCGGCTGGTGGAGCTGGCGCCCAAGTACAAGGGCGGCAAGTCCGAGGCCAAGGGCCCCGATCTGGCCTGGCGCGAAGGTGACGTCGGCCAGCGGATTACCCACGCCCTGGTCCACGGCATCACCGAGTTTATCGAGGCCGACGCGGAGGAAGCACGCCTGGCGTCCGAGCGCCCGCTGCATGTCATCGAGGGCCCCTTGATGACTGGCATGAACGTGGTCGGCGACCTGTTCGGCGCGGGCAAGATGTTCCTGCCGCAGGTGGTGAAATCGGCGCGGGTGATGAAGCAGGCCGTGGCCTGGCTGGAACCCTTCATGGAGGCCGAGAAGGTCGGCAAGCCGCGCGTACAGGCCGGCCGTATCCTGATGGCCACCGTCAAGGGCGACGTCCACGACATCGGCAAGAACATCGTGGGCGTGGTCCTGCAGTGCAATAACTACGAGGTCATCGACCTGGGCGTCATGGTCCCGCTGGACAGGATCCTGGACGAGGCCAAGGCGCACAATGTCGACATCGTGGGCCTCTCCGGCCTGATCACGCCATCGCTGGACGAAATGACCTATGTGGCCGCCGAGATGGAGCGGCGGGGCATGACCATGCCGTTGCTGATCGGGGGCGCGACCACCTCGAAGACCCACACGGCGGTGAAGATTGCGCCGAAGTATCCGTCGGGCTCGACCACCTATGTGCTGGACGCCAGCCGTGCGGTGGGGGTGGTCTCCAACCTGCTGTCGCCAACAGCCAAGGCCGATTTCCTGGCGGCCACGGCGGACGACTACGACAAGGTCCGCGCCCAGTTCGAGCGCGGGCAGGGCACCCGGGCGCGGGCTACGCTGAAGGAAGCGCGCGCCAACGCGTTCAAGCCGGACTGGGCCGGGTATGTCCCACCCAAGCCCAGCTTCCTGGGAACCCGCACCTTCGCCCCCTACGACCTGCCAGAGCTGCGCCGCCACATCGACTGGACGCCGTTCTTTGCCAGTTGGGAGCTGATCGGCCGCTATCCGCAGATCCTGGAGGACGAGATCGTGGGCGTGGCCGCCACCGACCTCTTCGCCGACGCGCAAAAGATGCTGGACCGCATCCTGCAGGAGGGGTTGCTGGAGGCGCGCGGCGTGATCGGTTTCTGGCCCGCCCAGGCCGACGGCGACGACATCGTGCTCTACACCGACGAGAGCCGCACGACCGAGCGCGCGCGGCTGCACACCCTGCGCCAGCAGATGGTCAAGACCGGCGCGGGTCAGGCCAATGTGGCGCTGTCCGACTTCGTGGCCCCGATCGGCGGACCCGCCGACTATATGGGCGGCTTTGCGGTGACGGCCGGGCACGGCGAGCTGGAGCTGGCGAAACAGTTCAAGGATGCGGGCGACGACTATTCCGCCATCCTTTCAGCTGCCCTGGCCGACCGCCTGGCCGAAGCCTTCGCCGAGGCCCTGCATCGCCGCGTGCGCACCGAACTGTGGGGCTATGCGCCGGACGAGCCCTTCGATCTGACCCAGCTGCTCGAGGAAAAGTACCGCGGCATCCGCCCGGCCCCGGGCTACCCCGCCCAACCTGACCATACGGAAAAGGCCACGCTGTTCGACCTGCTGGACGCCCCCGGCGCGGCGGGAATGGCGCTGACCGAAAGCTTCGCCATGACGCCACCGGCGGCGGTGTCAGGGATCTACTTCGCCCACCCGGACAGTCACTATTTCGGCGTCGGCCGGATCGAGAAGGATCAGGTGGAAGACTATGCGCGGCGCAAGGGGTGGGATGTGGCCACGGCCGAGCGGTGGCTGGCGCCGATCCTGAGTTACGGGGTTTAGGGGGCGAGGGCACGCCACTGGGCTCCAACACAGGCGCGCGATAGACTGGCTCCATGACCGCCGAAGACATAGCCGCCGCCCTGGCGTCGCACCAACCCGGCGCCCGACTGCGCTCTGTCGAGCGACTGAAAGGCGGTGTCTCGGCGGAGGTGTTTAGCCTCGACCTCATCATGGCCGACGGTGTCGAACGGGCGATCGTGCTGAGGGCCATGGGCAAGTCGGGCCTGGAGTCGGCGCAGGAGTACGCGCTGCTCTCGGCGCTGCACACCGCCGGGCTCCCGATCCCGCGCCCGATCTGCGTGGATGACAGCTGCCGCCACATCGATGCGCCCTATCTTCTGATGGATTTTGTCGGTGGCGTTGCGGAGATCCCGCCAGATCTCGCCGGGGCGCGCCTGGAAATCATGGCCGAGGCGCTGGCGTCGATCCACCGGCTTCCCACCGCATCTTTGCCCCAGCTGCCGTTGCGCCTTGACCCCTGGCCGGAGCTGCCGGGGTTTCTGCCGCAGGGCGCTGAATGGCAGGCGCTGAGAGACCACTGCGCAACGCCGGGCCCCGGTCCGTTCGCAGGCGCGCCGGTCCTGCTGCACGGCGACTTCTGGCCGCAGAACCTGATCTGGCGCGACGGTCGGATCGCCGCCATCCTGGACTGGGAGGACGCCGCTCTTGGCGACCCCCTGTCCGATCTGGCCTGCGCGCTGCTGGAGTTGAAATACCTGTTCGACGACGCCTTGGTCGCCGGATTCTTCGCGGCCTATCGCCGTCTCGCCCCGGTCGATCCGCATCGTCTGGCCCACTGGCAGATCTATGTGGCGGCGGCGGCGCAGCACCACATGGGCACCTGGGGGCTTGATCCGTCGCGGGAAGCTCACATGCGGCAAACCGCGCTCCGCCAGATCCGGGAGGCCGCCGCAGTCCTGGGCATTGCAACGGTCATCACGATCCGCCAAGCGCCCTGACGGTGTTGGGTCCCGCCCCGCCTTTCCGATTGGGCGACCCGGTCGGGCGCGGGCTGGCCCCGCGGCGGCGTTCGGGCTAACTGCCGCGTATGGCCAGAACCAGACAGAACCCGGAATTTGCGATCGAGGTCGCGGGCGAGCCCTATGTCTGGCGGCTTCAGCGCCAGCCGCAGTGGTCCAGTGATGCAGCGGCGTGGCGCGGCATGGCGATCGCTGTGCGTCACGGGGAAGGACAGCGCGAGGCTGTGGTGGAGTTCCCGCCGGGCCGTCAGCCCAAGTTCGGCGCCCCGCACCTGCAGGCCTCGCAGATCGACCCGGAGCTGGTCGCCCGCGCCATCACGTCGGCCATCGCGGCGGGATGGGAGCCCCTGTCCCGCGGCAAGACGGTGCCCATCGTCGTGGACGCGACCGGCGGCTGATGAGCGGGGCCGCAGCCGCTCGGCCACGCAGGGCCAGCCCTCGACGCCGTTCCGCCTGGCTTTGAGGTCGCGTCAGGTACGGCTGGGGATGATCACCGGCAGGCTCTCATAGCCGTGGACGAAGGCCGAGTAGTTCAGCACCGGCTCGCCAACCACCTTGATCTCGGGGAAGCGCTTGAGGATCTCTTCCCAGATGATGGTCAGCTGCATCTCGGCCACGCGGTTGCCGACGCAGCGGTGGATGCCGAACCCGAATGACATGTGCTGGCGCGAGCGTTCACGGTCGATGATGAAGTCATTTGGCCGCTCGATCATCGTCTCATCGCGGTTGCCCGAGATGTACCACATGACGACACGGTCGCCTTTCTTGATGGACTTGCCGTTCAGTTCGACGTCGCGCGTGGCCACCCGGCTCATGTGGGCCAGCGGCGTCTGCCAGCGGATGGTCTCGGAGACCATCGGCAGGATCAGGTCCGGGTTGGCGCGCAACTTGGCGTACTGGTCCGGGTTCTTGTTCAGCGCCACGACACTGCCCGAGATGGTGTTGCGGGTGGTGTCGTTACCGCCGACGATCAGCAGCACGACATTGCCCTGATAGGTCTCCATGGCCATGTCGCGGGTGGCGGGATTGTGCGCCAGCATCGAAATCAAGTCGTTGCCGGGAGGGGCGTTGACCCGCTGGTTCCACAGCTCATGGAACGCGCCGAAGCACTCCATCATGGCCGCGCCCTTCTGCTCCCAGCTTTCCACCGGGCCATGTCCGGGCATGTTCATGATCATGTCCGACCACCAGGGCAGCTTGCGGCGCTGTTCGAACGGGAAGTCGAACAGGGTGGCGAGCGTCATGGCCGTCAATTCCTTGGACACCAGGTCGACCCAGTCGAATTCCTTGCCGATGGGCAGGCTATCCAGGATCTGGCCGGCCCGCTCACGCACCTGGGGCGACATGGCGTGCAGGTTGCTGGGTGCCAGCGTCGGGCTGACCGCCTTGCGCGCCACGCTGTGATCCGGCTCGTCCATGGTGATGAAACCGGCGTTGCCGCGCCGGCGCTGGCCCATGACCTTTTCCTGCTCCTTGATGGCTTCAAGGTTGGCCAGACCGATGCCCTCGGCCGACGAAAAGGCCTCATGGTCGGTGTCGACCGCCATGATGTCGTTCCATTTGGTCACCGACCAGTAGGGGCCGTACTCGCTGTCCGGCGTGAAGTGGACCGGGTCCTCCCGGCGCAGGCGCTCAAACACCGGCCAGATGGTGTCGTTGTAGAACCGGTCGACCCGGGCGGGGTTCAGCTTTTCCAGCGGCGTCGCGGCAATCTCGGCGGCGGTGTCCGCGGCTGGAATCTTCACGGCGATGTTCATGGCGTCATTCCCCAAGGCGGTCCCGGCTGCGTCTCAGGCGCAGAACGGGCAGCGTTCACAGGGCAATCTGTCCGCATAAATGCACTATGTCAACAGTCATTGACTTGGTTCGAAACGCGACCCACCCTGCGCTAATGAGCGATCTGAGCCCCCTGCTGCGCGACACCGTCCTGCCCCGCCGCCGTGACGCAGAGGCGACCCGTGCGGCGATCCTGCAGGCCGCCAAGGTTCAGTTCGCCCGGCTGGGCTACGACTGCGCGGTGCTGCGCGATATCGCCGCCGAGGCCGGGATCGATGTGGCCCTGGTCAAACGCTACTTCGGCGGCAAGGAG
>JANNFM010000438.1:0-2596 GCA_031379795.1 Alphaproteobacteria bacterium | reverse complement strand
CCTGGGCGTACTGGATCACCCGCTTCTTCAGCGAGCGCGCCTTGCCCACATAGAGCACCTCGCCGTCATCGCCCATCATCCGGTAGACCCCCGGCCGATCCGGCAGGCGGGTGACGTAGTCCTTGATCAGGGCGGCGCCCGTCAGGGGCGCGGTGGGGTCCGACATGGCGTGGATATAGGGCGAGTCACCGGCCGCAGCGAGCGCTTGCAGGCCTCTACGTTGGAACATATAGTGAACTTATGCCGGTGACCTTTTCTGCGAATTCTTGACAAGTGGCGGACGATGTCGGATAAAAACGACGAACTGTTCGAGGTTCGGCTTTCAGCGACGTTCCGCGACTGGCTCGATGACCTGGTCGACGACGTAGCGGCGGCAGCCGTTGCAGAGCGGTTGTTGCGTATCCGGCGGGGGTTGTTCGGCGACCACGCTTCCATCGGAGATAAGGTAAGCGAACTGAGGATTCACTACGGGGCGGGGTACCGCGTCTACTTCACATTGCGAGGCCGGCAGGTGGTGATCCTGCTGGTTGGCGGGACCAAGCGCACACAGGCCAGAGATATTCGACGCGCCAGAACGATGGCGCAGCAGCTGTGAGATTGAATCATGGGCATCGAGACGACGGCCTTTGAACCAGACAAGTACTTCCGCACCCCTGCCGCCCAGGCGCATCTGCTGACCGAGGCTATGGCGAGCGGCAATGCCGGCCATATCGCCGAGGCGGTGGGCATTGTCGCGCGTCAGCATGGCATAGCCGATCTGGCAAAGCAGACCGGGCTGAACCGGCAAGGGCTCTATGCGGCCTTTAGCCAGGATGGAAATCCAACACTGAGTACGGTGCTCAAGGTCCTTGAGGCTTTGAACCTGGTTCTGACGGTTCAGGTTCGCGAGGCGGCCTGAAGGCCATCGAACTACGGCACCATCACATTCAGCACGGCCAGGGTCATGGCGGTGACGCCGGTGCGGATCGATGGTTCCGGCGTCGGCGCAAAGCCGGGGTTGTGATTGGCGGGCAGGATCTCCCCCTTGACGCGGGCGGCGGCGATCCGCGCAGGATCGAAACCGCCGATGCTGAAGAACAGCGACGGCACCCCGGCCATGATGAATTCTGAATAGTCCTCACTGGCCGAGCCGGGCGCTGGCGACAGCACGGCCTTGTCGCCGAACGCGGCCTTGAACACCGTGCCGGTGCGTTCGGTCAACGCCGCGTCATTGATCACCGCCAGGCCACCCGAGACCAACTGGACATCCGGTGCAGGAGCCCCGGACATGGCGGCCACGGCATTGGCGGTGCGGCGGATGCCGTTCAGCAGCACCTGGCGCACGCCGGCATCGAAGCTGCGGACGGTGCCGCGCACGACGGCGGTGTCCGGAATGATATTGCCGGCGCTGCCACTGACGATCGAGCCCACGGTGATGACGCCAAATTGCGTGGCGTCCTTCTCGCGGCTGATCACGGTCTGGACGTCCATGGTGAAGCGGGCGGCCTCGATCACCGGGTCGATGGTGACATGCGGGGTCGAGCCGTGACCGCCTTTGCCGTGGAAGGTGATGTCGAGGCTGTCGGAGTTGGAGCTGTTGACCCCCGGCCGATAGGCCACCATCCCCGCGGGCCCCGGTCCCACATGCAGGGCAAAGCCCATGTCGGGCTTGCCGAACCGTTCGAACAGCTTGTCAGCCAGCATGGCGCGGGCACCACTGACGGTTTCCTCCGAGGGCTGGCCGATGAACATCAGCGTTCCGCGCCACCGGGACTTCATGGCGATCAGGGCCTGGGCGGTCCCGACCCATGCGGCCATGTGAATGTCGTGGCCGCAGCTGTGGGCCACCGGCGAGGGCTTGCCGTTCCAGTCAGCTGTCGCGCGGCTGGCGTAGGGAAGACCGGTCTTCTCTTCCATCGGCAGGCCGTCCATCTCGGTTCGCACCAGCACCGTGGGACCCTTGCCATTGCGATAGATGGCCACGAGGCCGGTCTTGCCGACGCCCTCGGTCACCTCGAAGCCGAGCGCCCGCATCTCCTTCGCCAGCTTCGCCGCGGTGGCGGTCTCCTGGAAGCCCAGTTCGGGGTTCTGGTGGATGTCCTTGTAAAGCGCGTCGAGCCGCGCGTAGCCCTTGTCGAGCCCCGCCTCGATCGCAGCCTTGTCGGCGGCGACGCTGCCCGCCATGCCCGGGGACGCCGTCACCAGCAACAGAACGGCAGTCGTCACGCCAGTCATATATTTCAACATCGAATTACCCCTCGGTCTTCAGGACTCAAATCTTGAACGCGCCCGCCTGAAGACGCTCAAACACCGACTTTGTCAGCTTCACATAGCCCCGCTTGGGGTCCTTGAAATACATCAAGCCCTTGATCCGGGCCGGATTGTAGCCGTCGCTGACCAGATCGAGCTTGCGGATCTTGAAGGTGCCGGTGGTGTCGAGGGCGGGTAGCAGGCGGACAAACAGTGGCTGGGCGTAGGCGGGCAACTCGCGAGCGACATGGTCGGCGAAGGCCTTGGCGTCGAACGCGCCCTCGACCACCAGGGCGGCCATGCCGGCGCGGCCCTCGGCGCCGTCCACGCTGACGCCATAGACCGTGGCCTCGGCGATCCCGGGGAA
>JANNFM010000039.1:0-5409 GCA_031379795.1 Alphaproteobacteria bacterium | reverse complement strand
ATCGCGGCCTGCACACACTGGCCAACGAGACGACCGACGCTTACGAGGCCGCGCGGCGTTCAGCTGCGGGCTTTATCAACGCTGACGTGGGCGAGATCGTCTTCACCAAGGGCGCAACAGAGGCGATCAATCTGGTGGCTGCGGGGATCGGCGCGGGGCTGAAACCCGGCGACGAGATCGTGCTGTCGGAGATGGAGCACCACGCCAATATCGTGCCGTGGCACTTTCTGCGGGAACGCTGCGGCGCCGTGCTGAAATGGGCGAAGGTCACAGATGACGGCCTGCTGGACGTGGCGCATTTTCAGAGCCTGCTGGGCCCACGGACCCGGGTGGTCGCGCTGACCCAGATGTCCAATGTGCTGGGCACGATCAATCCCGCCCGCGCGCTGGCGCGTATGGCTCATGACGTCGGTGCGCTGGTGCTGTTTGATGGTTGCCAGGCGGTCGTCCATCAGCCGGTGGACGTGAAAGACATCGACGCCGATTTTTACGTGTTCTCGGGGCACAAGCTCTACGGCCCCACCGGTATCGGCATTCTCTACGGCAAGGCCGAACGTCTTGCCGCTTTGCCGCCCTATCAAGGGGGCGGGGAGATGATCGCGGGAGTCTCGAAGGACGAGATCACCTTCGCGGATCCGCCGCATCGTTTCGAGGCCGGCACGCCGCCGATCATCGAGGCGATCGGGCTGGGGGCCGCCATCGAGTGGCTGGCAAGCCAGGACCGAGTCGCCATTTCGGCGCATGAGCACGCGATTTACGCCCGGGTCCGGGAACGTCTGAACGGCGCCAACTGGTTGCGGGTGATCGGCGAGGCGCCCGGCAAGGGCGCTATCCTGTCCTTCACTATCGAGGGTGCACACGCCCATGATGTGGCGCAGATCCTGGACCGCTATGGCGTGGCCGTCCGCGCCGGAACCCACTGCGCCGAGCCCTTGATGCAACGTTTCGGCGTAACCTCAAGCGCCCGGGCGTCTTTTGCCCTATATAACACCCTGGAAGAGGCTGACGTTTTCGTGGACGCCTTGACCAAAACACAGGCTTTTTTCGCGTGACCAGACCCATGGACGATGCCGCCCCTGTCGAAACCAAGTCGCCGCCGCTGCCGCAGGCAGAGCTGGATATCCTGACTGACAAATTGATCGAGAAGCTGAAGTCGGTGTTTGACCCGGAAATACCGGTCGACATCTATGAGCTGGGGCTGATCTACAAGGTCGATGTTTCCGACGACAAGGATGTGGCCATCGACATGACCTTGACGGCGCCCGGTTGTCCGGTGGCCGGGGAAATGCCGGGCTGGGTCGAGGACGCGGTTCGCCAGATCCCGGAGATTCGCTCGTGCAAGGTCGACCTGGTGTTTGATCCGCCGTGGGACCCCTCGCGGATGACGGATGAAGCCAAGCTGCAATTGAACATATTCTGATGACCAGCCTCGAAGTCACACCCCGCGCCCGGCGTCCGCGCCCCAAAGTCGTCACCCTCAGCGATGCGGCGGCGGATCGGGTTCGCGAGATCATGGACCGGGCGGTCAAGCCCTATGCCGGACTGCGCGTTGGCGTGAAGAACGGCGGGTGCGCTGGACAGGAATATGTTCTGGAATATGCCGAGGCCGCCAATCCGCTGGACGAGGTGGTTGAGGACAAGGGGGTCACCATTCTGGTCGAGCCCAAGGCGGTACTGTTCCTGGTCGGCACCGAGATTGACTACGAAGTCTCGAAGCTGTCGGCCAAGTTCATCTTCCGCAATCCGAACGAGACCGACGCCTGCGGTTGTGGAGAAAGTGTAACCATTGAACCGGCAAAACCCGACTGAGCCGGACTGGCGTGCCGCAACTGGCGTGCTATCGTCCGTGGCAGGAAACGGGGTTGATCTGATGACCGACGATGTGGAGCTGCGCAGGCTGGCGATCCGCCGCGCAGACATGAAACTGGCGTTCCGCAGTCACCTGATGGCCTATGTCGTGGTCAACGCTGGCCTGGTGGCGATCTACGTCATGACCTCGTTCGGTGACTATTTCTGGCCGATCTGGCCGATGCTTGGTTGGGGCATCGGCCTCGGCACCCACGCCGTGAGCGTCTACATGAACGGCGAAAACATCCGCGATCGGTTGATCGAGGAAGAGCTGGAAAAGCTGCGCAAGACGCGAGGCTAACGCCTAGTTTCCCTTGAAGGCGGCCGGGCGCTTTTCGACAAAGGCCATGATGCCTTCACGCGCGTCGGCGGTCCGGGCTGCATCGCCCTGGGCATAGGCTTCCGCCTCGATCTGCTCATGCCAAGCCGCGTCCAGAGAATCCCATACCAGGTTACGGGTCAGCCCCAGGGACTTCGGACCATTTGCCAGCGCTTGGGCCAGTTCCATGGCCTTTGGCAGCAGATCGGCGTCTGGGACGCAGCGGTTGATCAGGCCCCACTCCAGCGCGGTCGCCGCCGGCAATTTCTCGCCCAGCAACATCAGTTCCATGGCGCGGGCCTTGCCCACGAGGCGCGGGAGCAGCCATGTCGCGCCGCCGTCGGGCACCAGGCCGATCCGACGGAAGGCCAGCAGGAAATAGGAGCTCTCGGCGGCCACCACCAGATCACAGGCCAGAGCCAGCGACACGCCCACCCCGGCTGCAACGCCATTGACGGCGGCAATCAGCGGCTTCGGCGACCTGCGAAGTTTCGAGACGAACGGATTGTAGACATTGAGTAAACCTTCGTTGGGGCCTTCGCCGGATCCTCCGGTCACCCGTCCGCTGGCTCCGCCGGAGAGATTGGCACCGGAGCAGAAACCCCTGCCTTCGCCCGTGATGATGATCGCCCTGACGTCGGGCGACGCGATGGCCGCGCTGACGGCTGCCGAAAGTTCCGACATCAGGTCCAGGCCGGCGGCGTTAAGGGTCGACGGGTCGGACAGGGTAATGACGGCGACGCCGGCGTCCGTGGCCGATTTGATCTTGGCAGGGGCTTGTGCGCCGTCCATGGCTTCCTCGCTTGAACTCTAGACGTTCAGTTGAGGGCAGATACCCCGGCGTCAGCCAAGGAAAAACGCTCAGGCTCAGGCCGCCTGGGACTCCGAGTTCTTGTCAGCGAGCGCGGTCCGGTTACGGCCATTGCGCTTTGCCGAATAGAGCGCGCCATCGGCGCGTTCGATCAGCATGACAGGCTGTTCGCCCCGCATCGACTCGGCAATGCCAGTCGAGATGGTGACGGTGCCCAGTTCCTCATTGGTGGAGCGGCGCTTCAGAATGCGGGTGGAGATCTCTTCGCGCACCTTCTCGACGACCGCCATGGCGACATCGCGATCCTCGCCAGGGAAGATGAGGGCGAACTCTTCGCCGCCATAGCGGGCTGCGACCCGGGTACCCTCGGCCACGCGCGCGATCACACTGGCGACATAGCGGATGACCTGATCGCCGGTCTGGTGACCCCAGGTGTCGTTGAAGACTTTGAAGTGGTCGATGTCGATGATGGCCAGGGTGACCACACCCTTGCCTTTGATTGCCGCCTCGCAGGCCTTTTCGAGCGACTCGTCGAACGCCTTGCGGTTGAAAAGCAGGGTCAGGGCATCGGTCATGGCGTCGCGCCGCACCTGTTCCAGATGCTCGCGCAGGCGGGTCAGTTCGTCGGTGGTGTCGGCCAGCTGGCTTTCGAGGGCCTGGTTCTCTTCGCGCACCTTCAGGGTCGCTGCGCTCAGAGTGTCGACCATGTTGCGAACGGCGTCGGAATCCTGTTCTTCAAGCGCTTCGGTCGCGGTTGCCAGCTGCTGGCCGTAGGCCTCGCTGGTTTCCCGAGCGGATTCAATGGCGCGTGAGACGGTGTCCAGTTCAGCCGACAGGCTTTTGCCGGCGTCAAGGATCTCTCCGTTCAGCTTGGCTGAGGGCAGGTGATTGCCGGCGATGGTGTCGCCCATCTGCTCGGTGAAGCGTTCGCCCGAGCGGATGATCTGATCGATCTCGGCGGCGACCTCGCTGTCCTTGGCCGCCACATAGTGCAGCCAGAGCTCAAAGTTGAGTGCGGTGGGCCAGACACTGTTGGCCTCCATCGCGTCCATCGCCTTGCGGGCCCATTCGTAGGCCTTGGGGCTGCGCAGGATCAGGTCAATTTCGTTTGCCATGGCCAACACTGGTATCAGCAGACCGCAAACGACCCGTTAAGCCGAAAGACTAATCGTCCGCTGACCGGGGCGGCGGCGCGCGCATCAGGAAGGCGGGGAGGTCGGAGCCGAAACCCACGACATTGTCGCCGTCGTCACGTTCACGTTCGCGGCCACGACCACGATCTGACCGGTCTCCCCGGTCAGATCGGGGGGCAGCGTCCGGGCGAGGGCCACGCTCGGGACGCTCAGCCGTGCGCGGAGCCTGTTCTGCCACAACGGCCGGCTCGCGACGGGGCCGGGGTGTGCGCTCCGGACGCGGCCTGCGTTCCGGACGAGGTGTCTCAACGACCGGCGTCGCGACAACTGCGTCAACGGCGGCTTCGACGGCTGGCGGACGCGGCTCGCGCGGGGCGTGATCGCGGGCAGGGCGCTCGCGTCCGCGCGCCGGACCCCGGTCACGGCCACCGGCGCGGGGCGAACGCGGTTCGTCCTTGATGCTGGACCAGTCAATGCCTTCCAGCACGATCTCGACGGGCGCGGTGCCGATCAGTTTCAAAACCTTGTCGAGGTTGCGGCTGTCGGCGGGGGTGACGATCGTAAAGGCCTGACCGGTCTTGCCCGCGCGGCCCGTGCGTCCGATCCGGTGCACATAGTCTTCCGAATGGTGGGGGACGTCGTAGTTGAACACGTGGCTTACGTCCGGGATGTCCAGACCGCGCGCGGCCACATCCGAAGCGCACAGCAGCCGCAGCGAGCCGTTGCGGAAGCTTTCCAGCGTCTTCATCCGGGTCTGTTGATCCAGATCTCCATGGATCGGCGCGGCGTCCAGGCCGTGCTTCTTCAGGGATTTGGCCACCACATCGACCTCGGCCTTGCGGTTGCAGAAGACGATGCCGTTCTTGACGTCGGCCCGGGCAATCAGTTCGCGCAAAGCGGTGCGCTTGGCCTTGGGGTCGGAGGAAGGAATGCGGACCAGGTTCTGGGTGATGGTCTCGGCGGTCGTCGCCGGTCGCGAGGCCTCAATGCGGATCGGGTCACGCAGGAATTGCTTGGTCAGGCGGGTGATCTCGGGCGGCATGGTGGCCGAGAAGAACAGGGTCTGCTTCTTGACCGGGGTCAGCTTGAAGATCCGCTCCAGGTCGGGGATGAAGCCCATGTCCAGCATGCGGTCGGCTTCATCGACCACCATGATCTGGACGCCGGTCATCAGGAGCTTGCCGCGTTCGAAGTGGTCCAGCAGGCGGCCAGGGGTGGCGATCAGCACGTCGACGCCGCGGTCCAGCTTGAGTTCCTGATCCTTGAACGAGACGCCGCCGATCAGGAGGGCCCAGGAA
>JANNFM010000432.1:0-15295 GCA_031379795.1 Alphaproteobacteria bacterium | reverse complement strand
GGATCGTGAAGCTGAAGGAAGGCGTGGAAATGATCATGCCGGGTGACAACACCGAGCTGAACGTGGAACTGATCACGCCGATCGCCATGGACCAGGGCCTGCGCTTCGCCATCCGCGAGGGGGGGCGCACCGTCGGCTCCGGCGTCGTGGCCAAGATCATCAAGTAGCAATCCTACCCCGGCGCGCCTGCGCGCGCTGAGGGAGAGCATCCAGAAAACCAGCTCAGAGGCCGCCAGGGGAAACCCCGGCGGCCTTTCGTGTTCCGGCAGATCAGGCGAAGAGGCTTGAAAACATAAGCCGGCTGCGTCATACGCCTGCCTCTTAACCGACATCGTTGGAGTCTGCTTTTTCAGCCGCCTCGCGCGGACGACGGGTTTCACCCCCGGGCCTGGAAATGGCGGATGAAACGGAGCCGGTTTCAGGGTGCTGAAGGAGTGTAGCTCAGCTGGTAGAGCGTCGGTCTCCAAAACCGAAAGTCGTGGGTTCGAGTCCCTCCACTCCTGCCACCCTATATATGCGAACAGGATAAACCGGAGCGCGGGCGTCCCGCCGTTCCAGATGAGAGTTTGAAGCGCCACATGGCCAGGAAATCGGGAAAAACCCCGCAAGCGATCCGCGCTCGGGCCGCCAAGACCGCCGCCGTCATGGCCTCGCCGTCCGGCGCGGCGACAGCAGACCTGCGCAAAGGTCCTGGCTTCATCCAGAACCTGATGAATGCGCCGAAGTTCTTCCGTGAAGTCCGCGCCGAGGCGCGCAAAATCACCTGGACCAGCCGCAGCGAGACCTGGATCACATCCGTCATGGTGGCGATCATGGTGGTGCTTGCCGCGCTGTTTTTCTGGGTCGTCAATTCCATCCTGAGCTTTGCCATCACGTGGCTCCTTCGAGTCGCGACCGGCGGGTAAGAAGAAAAATGTCAGAAGCAGCAACGCTCGTCCCGCCCAAGGGCAATCCGCACCACAAGTGGTACATCGTCCACGCCTACTCGAACTTCGAGAAGAAGGTGGCCGACAGCATCCGTGAGCAGGCCAAGAACCATGGTCTGGAGGACTATTTCTCCGAGATTCTGGTGCCGACCGAGGACGTGGTCGAGATCCGACGTGGCCGGAAGGTGAATTCCGAACGCAAATTCTTCCCCGGCTATGTGCTGGTGAAGATGGAGCTGTCGGATGAGGCCTATCACCTGATCAAGAACACGCCGAAGGTGACTGGCTTCCTGGGGTCCGGCTCCAAGCCGATCCCGGTCTCCGACAAGGAAGTCTCCCGCATCATCGGCGCCATTGAAGAGGGTGTTGAGCGGCCGAAGCCGACCATTTCCTTCGAGATTGGCGAGACCGTCCGCGTCACGGATGGCCCGTTCGCCAGCTTCAACGGCTCGGTGGAACAGGTCGACGAGGAACGCACCCGCCTGCGGGTCACCGTCTCGATCTTCGGTCGCGCAACGCCGGTCGAGCTGGAATACAGCCAAGTGGAAAAGGTCAGCTAGGTCGGGGCCGTAACCGCCGTGACCGAGGACCTCGTCGCCACCCGCGCCAGGCTTTTGAGGGAGTTCAGAAGCGGCGAGGGCGCGACTGAAAATCTGGCCGTTGAGGCCGCGCGTGTGCTGGGCGCCACCTGGCCTACGCCCACGCGGGTCAGGGACGTCGCGACCGACGAGCTGCTGGCCGAGTTGCTGTTGAGCACGCCGGTCTATCCGGTGTGGCTTGAGCGCATGATGTCGGCGACCCGCCGCAGCCTGTTGTTTTCGGCCACGACAGGGGACTTCTCGCTTCTGAGGGCGCGACTTGCGATCCAGTGCCACCTCAACGAGCACGCCTGGATCGAGGACTCCACCGAGACGCAGCTGGTTGAGGCTTTGGTCGCCAGTCTGGCCGACCTGACGCCGGACCAGGTCATGTCGCTCGCCTGTTACCGACCTCTGGCGCGGATACCTGGCGCCGACGATCTGTTGGGGAAGGGCTGGAGCGGCCCGGTGCTGGACGTGCTGCGTGAACAGATCGTCGCGGTCCGCGAAGAGCAGGCCATCGCCGACGCCCTGCCGACGCTCACGCCGGTGCGCGGGGCCGTTTCAGAGGCGGTCAGGTCGCAATATGAGGCTCATCCCTATCCGCGATGGCGGCGCGCGGGACCAGGGCCGGTGCAGACCCGGGTCAGCGGTCGACCGCTGCCGAAAAACCCGACTGTATTCATTGCGGGTTGTGGCACCGGTCGCCAGGCCATTCTGGCGACCATTATGCTGGAAAGTCGGCATACCCTTGCCGTTGATCTCAGCCGCACCAGTCTGGCCTACGCCGAGCGAAAGAGCCGTGAGATGGGGCTGACGGACCGGATCACCTATGCCCAGGCCGATCTGCTCGAGCTCGGCGACAGTGTCGGGCCCTTTGATATCGTCCAGTCTGCCGGCGTCCTGCATCACCTGAGCGATCCGTTCGAGGGTGCCCGCAAGGTCTGTCGCCTCTTGAAACCCGGCGGCTTTGTGGCCCTTGGCCTCTACAGCGCCCTTGCGCGAGAGCACCTGAAACCCGGAAAGGAACTCGGAAAGTCCTTCACGCCGGATACGGTCCGGGAATTCCGCAAGGCTATCATCGAACTGCCGGTCGACGATCCCATACGAAAGCCGGCCGTGGCCTCACGGGACTTCTACGCCACCAGCGGCTGTCGTGACCTGCTGATGCATGTGCAGGAACATGAACTCAACGTCGATGACCTGCGCCGCATGCTGGCCGAGTCTGACCTGGAGTTCCTTGGGTTTCTCCAGTTTTCGTTCCCGCAAATCCACGACCCATATGTGGCAAGATTTCCGCATGACCCCCGAGGGCTTGATCTCGACGCCTGGGAGGCTTTCGAGATCGACAATCCCGCCACCTTCCGCCGCATGTACCAGTTCTGGGCGCAGAAACGCGGGTAGACCCACCTGTTGCTCCACTTCGCCATTGCTGCTAACAGCGCGCGCTTCGTCGGGTCCGCCGGGCGATTTCAAATCCGTGGGAGGGGGCGGCCACCGTAACCCCGCACCACGGCTCAACCGACCTACAGGGTCATGAGGAGTAACGATGGCCAAGAAAATCTTGGGCTATATCAAATTGCAGGTGCCTGCGGGCTCCGCCACCCCTTCGCCGCCCATCGGGCCGGCGCTGGGTCAGCGCGGCGTCAACATCATGGGCTTCTGCAAGGAGTTCAACGCCCGCACTGAAAAGGAAGCCAAGGGAACGCCCCTGCCGACCGTGATCACGGTCTATCAGGACAAGTCGTTCACCTTCGTGACCAAGACCCCGCCCGCCAGCTTCTTCATCAAGCAGGCGATGGGTCTGAAATCCGGCTCGAAGCTGCCGGGCCGTGATGTGGTCGGCAAGATCACCCGCGCCCAGCTGATCGACATCGCCGAAAAGAAAATGAAGGACCTCAACGCCAACGACGTTGCGTCCGCCGCCAAGATCATCGAGGGCTCTGCGCGCTCGATGGGCCTGCAGATTGTGGAGGCCTAAGCACATGAGCAAGCAAGCCAAGCGCGCCAAGACGTGGACCGGTGACACCACCGTCGCCCACGCTGTCGACGCCGCCGTCAAACTGGTGAAAGCCAACGCCAACGCCAAGTTCGACGAGAGCATCGAAATCGCCGTTAATCTGGGTGTCGATCCCCGCCACGCTGACCAGCAGGTTCGCGGCGTCGTCGCCCTGCCGTCGGGCACCGGTCGTGACGTCCGCGTCGCGGTCATCGCCAAGGACGCCAAGGCCGCAGAAGCCACCGCCGCCGGCGCCGACATTGTCGGCGGCGAGGAGCTGGTTGAGCGTATCCAGGGCGGGTTCATGGAATTCGACCGCGTGATCGCTACGCCGGACATGATGGCCCTGGTTGGGCGTCTGGGTAAGGTGCTGGGCCCGCGCGGCCTGATGCCCAACCCGCGTGTCGGCACCGTGACGCCCAACGTGGCCCAGGCCGTGAAGGACGCCAAGGGCGGCTCGATCGAGTTCCGCACCGAAAAGACCGGCATCATCCACGCCGGTATCGGCAAGGCCAGCTTCTCCGACGAAGCACTGCTGATCAACGTCAAGGCGATGATCGACGCGCTGAACAAGGCCAAGCCGTCCGGCGCCAAGGGCACCTACATCAAGAAGATCAGCCTCTCGTCCACGATGGGACCGGGCTTCAAGGTGGATCAGGCTTCGATCAGCGCCTAGAGGCCTCGTGGTTCAGGTGGAACCCACCTGAACCAGGATGAAGGGCTCTAGCTCAAAAGTGAGAGCGTGACGGGCGCCGAAACCGCACACACTTTCGGCTGTCACGCTCTGGCGCCGACGAGATCCTGCGACCGGAAGGGGCGACGGCGACGTCGCCCCTTTTTCATGCATGGTTGTCTAGCCGGATAGACGATGTCGGCTACATCGGCTAGATTGTTTGCATGGCCTTCCACATCAGAGACTCCGAGACTGATACCTTGGTGCGACAGCTAGCGCGCAAACGCGGCATTGGCCTGACGGAAGCCGTGAAACAGGCTGTCGGCGCGGAACTTGAACGCGTCGCCGATGAGCCGAGCGTTCTTGAGAAAATTCGGACCTTGCAAGCCGAGATCGCGAAGCGGCCGCGATCAGGGGTCAAGGCCGACAAGGCGTTCTTCGACGAGCTGTCGGGAATGGGTGACGATTGATCTTCATCGACGCCTCAGCCCTGTGTGCGATTCTTCTGAACGAGGACGACGCCGATATCCATGCGACCAGGCTGGCCGAAGCTGAGGCGCCCGTCACGTCACCGGTGGCGATCTTCGAGACGGTTTTGGCGCACGCGCGCAGCCTGGACGGCGACGTTGCGGCGGCTCGAAGGGACGTCGCGAGGCTGATCGAACTGGCGAACATCCGCATGGTCACGATCGGCGTCGCCGAACAGCAGGCCGCCCTCGACGCTTTTGATCGGTACGGCAAGGGCCGTCACCCTGCGCGGCTGAACATGGGCGACTGTTTCGCCTATGCCTGCGCCAAGACCCAGGGCGTGCCACTGCTCTTCAAGGGCGACGATTTCAGTCAGACAGACATCGCTATCGCGTGAGGGTCAAAGCCCCAACACCGCCTTGGCCATGATGTTGCGCTGGATCTCGTTGGTGCCGGCATAGATGCTGCCCGCGCGGTCGTTGAAGTACTTCGCGGCCACGGTGATGCTGTGGTCGGGCCCCACGTGGCCCTGGTCCGCCGGGGTCGGGTAGCCGGGCACCGCGCCGCCGGGCCGGGCGGCATGGGCCTGGTAGAGACTGCCGTAGGCGCCTGAGGCCTCCAGGGCCATTTCGGTCAGCCGCTGGCTGAGCTCGGTGCCCACCGTCTTCATCATGGAGGACCGTGCGCCGGGCGCCTCGCCCTGGCTCATGTTGGCCAGGATCTGCAGTTCGACCGCCTCCAGCGCCTCGATCTCGATAGACAGGGCGTTAAGCCGGGACATAAAGCCCGCGACGTGCTCGATCTGCCCGCCCACGCCATCCGCCTCCCGCGCCGCCATGGCCCGGATGCGGCCCAGTCGCGTCTTGAGGCCCGGCGTCGAGACCCCGCCGCCACGCTCGAACTCCATCAGATACTTGGCCACCGTCCAGCCTTCGCCCACCTTGCCCACCACATTGGCCTTGGGCACGCGCACATCGGTGAAGAAGACGTCGTTCTGGATGTGCTCCCCGGATAGCATCAGGATCGGCCGCACCTCGACACCCGGTGTCGTCATATCGATCAGCAGGAAGGTGATGCCCTGCTGGCGGATCGCCTCCTGGGAAGTCCGCACCAGACAGAAGATCCAGTTCGCCTCATTGGCGTGGGTCGTCCAGAGTTTATGGCCGCTGCAGACAAAGTGGTCGCCATCCTCCACCGCGCTCATCTGCAGGGAAGCGAGGTCCGAGCCGGAGCCGGGCTCGGAATAGCCCTGGCACCAGAGATGCTCGCCGGTCAGCATGCGCGGCAGATAGTGCGCCTTCTGCTCAGGCGATCCGTGGCCGATCAGCACCGGGCCGCACATCCCGATCCCCATGGGCGACAGGGGCGGGGCCCCGGCGGCGGCCAGTTCGCTGGCGAAGATGTAGCGCTGGGCGGCGGTCCAGCCGCAACCGCCGTATTCCACGGGCCAGGCCGGCGCAGCCCAGCCGCGGGTGTGAAGTTTGGCCTGCCAGGTCATGCTGAGGTCATGGGGCGCATAGACGCTGGTCATCAGCTGTGACTCGCGTCGCATGTCCGCGGTCAGTTCCGCGTCCAGGAAGGCGCGGACTTCATCGCGAAACGCCAGATCGGCCGGGCTCCACTGCATCTGCATGGGGACTCTCTCCTGCTTCGTCACAAGGCTAGGCGCCTTGACGGCTCGGCAGTCACGGTCGAGATGGCGTGATGTCAAGGGTCGAACTCGAAGCCATTTCTGCCGATCGCCGGTCCGCGCTGGAGGCGATGCTCCAGCTCTACATTCACGATTTCTCGGAGTTCTGGGCCGGTCAGGCTCGCGGGGAACTCCTTGAATCCGGCCAGTTCGAGTCCGATCCCCGGCTTGACCGCTACTGGGCCGAGCCGGACCGTTCGGCATGGTTCATCCGCGCTGAAGGGCATCTCGCCGGGTTCGCCCTGCTGAGCGGGCTTAGTCATTCCGGCCAGCCTACCGACTTCGATATCGCCGAGTTCTTCGTTGTCCGGAAGCATCGGCGCAACGGGGTAGGTTTCCAGGCTGCCCGGCAGTTGATCGCGACCCGGCCGGGGCAGTGGGAGATCGCGGTGGTGCGGGCCAATGTCGGCGCCCTGAGTTTCTGGCGACGCGTGGCCGCAGACCTGTCTCCTTCCGTTGACGAGCAGCATCTGGACAACGACCGCTGGAACGGGGCGATCCTGCGCTTCAAGGTGGCGTAGCGGCCGTCGCACTTGACCGACCGGGCTTGCGGCTTCACTGACCGGGAAAGACCTTCCGGGAGAACGCCATCATGAAACGCGCCGCCATCGTCTCGCCGATCCGCACCGCCGTGGGCAAGTTCCAGGGCGCCCTGTCCAGTATGACGGCCGGCGAGCTGGGCGCCGTGGTGCTGAAGGACCTGGTGGCGCGCACGAAAATTGACCCCGAACGCATCGACGACGTGATCTTCGCCCAGGGCTATGGCAACGGCGAGGCGCCTTGCATCGCGCGCTGGTCAGCGTTGGCGGCGGGCCTGCCGATCAGCGTGCCGGGCTATCAGCTGGACCGTCGCTGCGGGTCGGGCCTGCAGGCCGTGATCGATGCGGCGATGATGGTCCAGACCGGCGTCGCCGACGTGGTGATCGCCGGCGGCGTCGAGAGTATGAGCAACGTCGAGTACTACACCACCGATATGCGCAGCGGCGCGCGGATGGGCTCGGTGACGATGCACGACCGGCTCACGCGCGGACGGGTGATGAGCCAGCCGATCGAACGCTTCGGGGTGATTTCGGGCATGATCGAGACCGCCGACAATCTGGCCCGCGATTATCAGATCAGCCGCGAGGAATGCGACGAATACGCCGCCATGAGCCATCAGCGCGCCACGGCGGCCTGGGCGGCGGGCAAATTCGACGATGAACTGGTGCCGGTGTCTGTGAAACAGAAGAAGGGCGACCCGATCATCTTTGACCGGGACGAAGGGTTCCGGCCGGACGCCACGGCGGAAACCCTGGGCCAGCTGCGTGCCATCGAAAAAGGCGGCGTGGTCACCGCCGGTAACGCCAGTCAGCAGAACGATGCGGCCTCGGCCTGCCTGGTGGTCTCGGAAGACAAACTGGCCGAACTCAACCTTGACCCGATGGCCTGGTTCGTCAGCTGGGCGGCGGCAGGCTGCGAGCCGTCGCGGATGGGCATCGGCCCGGTGCCGGCGGTGGAGCGGCTGTTCGCCCGCACCGGCATGGGCTGGAAAGACATCGACCTGGTCGAACTGAATGAGGCCTTCGCGCCCCAGGTGCTGGCCGTGCTCAAGGGCTGGGGGTGGGACGAGCGCGACCGGCTGAACGTCAACGGCTCGGGCATCTCGCTGGGCCACCCGATCGGCGCCACCGGCGGCCGCATCCTGGCCAACCTGCTGCGCGAGCTGAAGCGCCGTGACGGCAAGTATGGTCTGGAGACCATGTGCATCGGCGGCGGCCAAGGCATCGCGGCGATCTTCGAGCGGGCTTAGGCTGTCAGGGCGAAGGGTCCTGGCGAGTGTGCCGGATGCGGATCACGCGAACGGATTCTGAATCGACGACATACACGATCACGTAAGACGTCTTGCGCACCAGCAACTCCCGCGTGTCTGCGAAATGTCCGGACCGACCGCGATTTGGCAGATCCTTCAGGCTGTCAACGGCACTCTCAATGCGTAGGCGCAAGTCTTCCGCGGCGCGCTCGCTCCCTTCGTTCGCGAACGCGAGCGCGGAGTTGAACTCCGCTCTGGCACGCGTGGACAGCTGGACGATCAAGATCCTGGGGCGCCGTACTTCGCTCTCATCTCGGCCTTGACGTCTTCCCAGTCGTGGACGCGACCTGCGGCGATGTCGTCGAGCCCTTCCTGCACGTAGGCGCGATACTCGGCATCCTTGTGGAGGAATGCCGCGACGGCTTCCTGCACCGTTGCGGCTACGCTTTCTTCACGCGCTCCGGCAATGAGTTCGAGTCGGCTTAGTTGCTCGTCGGTCAGCATGATGGCGACGGGGGTTGTCATGCGCGTCTCCTTCGACATCCAATATTGCCATATTCCCGTTTCGTTCGCCAGCAAGGATCTCGGCACTTGCGCGTCCCGAAATGGACGGTGGTGCCAGCTCACCGTCTCAAGCATTCTGGCCGCCAGCCCAAGAACCACCTCGGACGCCCGCATGGACCTCAAAGCCACCCGCTACGAAATCACCGACGGGATCGCGGTGGTCACTCTGGCGCGGCCGAAACGGCGCAACGCCTGGACCGGGCGGATGCACACCGAGTACCGCTGGATCCTGCGCGAGGCGGATCGAGACCCGGCGGTGCGTGTGATCATCATCACCGGCGACCCGGAGGGCAACGCCTTCTGCGCCGGCGCCGATCTGCAGGCGCTGGAAGGCCACTCGGCCAAGGGCGGTTACGACGCCGGGACGCCGGAGGACATCGCCGAGCCTGGCTATGGCGTGGATCCTGCCTTCGACGCCACGTTCGCCTATCACTTCGGCATCGGCAAACCGGTGATCGCGGCGATCAATGGCGCGGCGGCCGGGATCGGGCTGGTGCTCAGCGCCTTTGCGGACCTCAGGTTCTGCGCACCCGGCGTGAAGTTCACTGCTGCCCATGGCAGGTTCAACTTCCCGGCAGAGTTCGGGCTGTCGTGGGTGCTGCCCCGGATCGTCGGCCTGACCCACGCCAATGATATTCTGCTGTCCTCGCGCGTGTTCACCGCTGAGGAGGCGATGGCTATGGGCTTTCTGAATCGCATCATCCCCGGCGATCAGCTGATGGACGAGGTGATGGCCTATGCGCGGGCGCTGGCGACCAGCGTGGCCCCTGGATCGGCGCGCGAGACCAAGCGTCAGATCTACCGCGACCTGCACCGCGACGCGGCCAGCGCGGTCCGGGATGCGGAGGCGCTGCTGGCCGCCATGTCCCGAGATCCGGACTACAAGGAAGGGGTGAAGGCGTGGATGGAGAAACGTCCAGCGGCATGGGTGGGATGAGGGCCGCTGAATGTCGCCCGGCGATCTGACCACGCTACTCGACCGGCTGAAACCCGATCTGGACGCCGTCGCCACGCCCTGGACGGTGATTGGAAGCGCTGCGTTGATATTGCTGGGCGTGTCGATTGACGCCGCGAACGACCTCGATGTCTTGACCAGCGTTGAAGGAGCCGGGCGGTTGCGCAGGCTCTGGGCCGACTGGCTCTGTCCGGACGATGGCAAGCGTCCAGACGGACCGTTCCGGTCGGCGGATTTCGCCCGCTACGATACCCCGTGGGGGCCCGTTGAGGTGATGGGCGGCCTGATGGTGCTTCGGGACGGCGAGATGGAACCTCTGGTCATCGGTGAGCGCGCTCCGGACCAACCCATCCTCACCGCACAGGAACAGCTGCGAATCCTGGAGGTGTTCGGTCGACCCAAGGACCAGGCGAAGGCTGCTGTCCTGCGGTCTCACCTAGTGGGCTAGACTTATCCCACAACCAGATTGTCGATCAGTCGGGTCGCGCCGATCAGGACGGCAAGAGACAACAGCGCACCCGCCGCGCCGACCTCATCAAGCTCTTGAAGGGTTAGTGGATCGGCAACACTGACGTAGTCGATGGCGGCGGCGGGGTCGCTCGCAAGGGTCGCCGTCAGGGTCGCGCGCAAGACAGTAGCCTTGCGTTCCCCGGCCTCGAAAGCGGCCTCCGCGGATCGGAGGGCCCGGATCAGGAGCGTGGCGCGATGGCGTTCGTCGCGCGACAGATAGGCGTTGCGGCTGGACATGGCCAACCCGTCAGGTTCGCGGACGATGTCGCAGATAACAATCGAGACCGGCAGGTCCAGATCCCGGACCAGTTTGCGGATGACAGCGGCTTGCTGGGCGTCTTTCTGCCCGAAGTAGGCGCGGTCGGGTTGGAAGATGTTCAGGAGCTTGGCCACCACGGTGGCGACCCCCTCGAAGTGGCCAGGGCGGACCGCGCCCTCAAGGCCCTGGCTCACGCCCCCGACGTTGATCCGGGTATCGAAACCAGTCGGATAGATTTCGCTGACCTCAGGGATGAAGACCAGGTCGCACCCTTCCGCCTCCAACAGCGCCAGATCCCGTTCCCGGGCCCGGGGATAGCGCGCAAAATCTTCATTGGGACCGAATTGGGTCGGGTTGACGAACAGGCTGACTGCCACCGCGCCGCACTCGGCCCTGGCGCGCCGCACCAGGCTGAGATGGCCCTCGTGAAGAAAGCCCATGGTGGGAACCAATCCCAACGCAGGTGTGGCGCGGCGGGCGGCGCGGACCTCCGAAATCGTCGAAACGACGTTCACGCAAGGGCCTCGGCCAGAACAGTTGGATCCATCCGGGCGCAATTCTCTTTTGTGGGAAAGGCGCCGTCCCTGACGTCACCGATATAGACCCGCAAGGCGTCTTCGATGACCGGGCCCAACTCGGCATAGCGCTTGGCATGGCGCGGTGGCTTGTCGCCATACAGGCCCAATATGTCATGCCAGACCTGCACCTGGCCGTCACATCCAGCACCTGCGCCAATGCCAATCGTCGGGATGCTCAATCGCCTGGATATTTCCGCCGCCAGGTCCGCTGGCACCAGTTCAAGGACAATACCAAAGGCTCCGGCATCTTGCAGAGATTCGGCATCGGCGATCATGTCGCGGGCCGACCGGGCGTCCTTGCCTTGAACCTTCAGGCCGATCTGGTGCTGCGACTGCGGTCGAAAACCCAGGTGGCCCATGACCGGTGCGCCAAATTCCGTCAACCGTCGCACCGTTTCAACAACCGATTGTCCGCCTTCCAGCTTGACTGCGTGCGCACCTGCCTGGCCCATCAAACGCCGTGCACCTGCGACCGCGTCATCTACGGTCGCGTAGGTCATGAAGGGTAGATCGGCGACGATCAGGGCCCGGGATGCCCCACGCGCCACGGCGGCAGTGTGCGATGCGATATCGTCCAGGGTGACGGGGAGAGTGGTGCCATGCCCCTGGACCACCATGCCCAGGCTGTCGCCGACCAACAGGACCGGCACACCGGCGCGGTCAGCCATCAAGGCAGACGTGTAGTCGTAGGCCGTCAACATGGCGATTTTCTCGCCTTTTCGCTTCATGAACTGCAGGTCGGCGACAGTGGTACGCATGTTACGGGCTCATATGACGTCGCGGAAGCCGCTGAGGTAGGCTTTGTGTTGCGTCGCAGCAAGCCGCAATCCGGCGAAGATTTCTCAGGGCCTGTTGAGTTTTATGGAAGGTTCCTGTATCGACCCGCCCTTCTAGAGTTTCGCTTCTCCTGCAAAGGAGAGGCGGGTTCGGGGATTTACCCCGATCCTGTCCAGGAACTGTGAAATCTTCGGGGTCACCGAAGTCGGAACGCGAGGAAGAGCCCTTCCTCGGTCACAGGGAGACGGGAAGATGAAGTTTCGACGGTTATCCGCAAGCGGATGAGCGCGAGGCTGCGGCTTCTCACATCAGGACAGGTTGCTTCACGGCGTACGCAGTCGCGCGTGCGCTGAACCTGAGTATGGAGACCGCAATGGACCGCGCTCAAAAGCAGGAAGCTATCGAAACGCTGAAAGGCGTGTTCAGTGGCGCCGGCGCCGTGGTCGTGACCCACAACAAGGGTCTGACCGTTGCGGAAATGACCGATCTGCGGGGCCGCCTTCGCAACGAAGGCGCCCGTTTGCAGGTGGTGAAAAACACCCTGGCCATCAAGGCGCTCGGTGGCTCGATCGGTGAAGCGGGCGATGCCCTCTTCAGCGGCCCTGTCGCCATCGCCTTTGCCTCGGACCCGGTTTCCGCCGCCAAGGTTGCGACCCAGTACGCCAAGGACAACGAGAAGTTTGCCGTCATCGGTGGCTTCATGGGTCTTCAGGTGCTGGACAAGGCCTCGGTAACGGCTCTGGCTTCACTGCCTTCCCTCGACCAGCTCCGCGCCAAACTTATCGGATTGCTGCAAGCGCCTGCGACCAAGATCGCCGGCATTCTGCAAGCCCCGGCAGGCCAGTTGGCGCGCGTCATTGGGGCTTATGCCGCCAAAGACGCCGCCTGATCGATCATCTTCCCCGACAAAACCTCATCCAATAAGGAACACTTCAAATGGCCAATCTCGACAAGCTGGTGGACGACCTGTCCGCTCTGACCGTCCTCGAAGCTGCTGAACTCTCCAAGCTGCTGGAAGAAAAGTGGGGCGTCTCCGCCGCCGCCCCGGTGGCCGCCGCCGCCGCTCCCGGCGCTGCCGCCCCGGCTGCTGTTGAAGAAGAGCAGACCGAGTTCACCGTCATGCTGACCGCCGGTGGCGACAAGAAGATCAACGTGATCAAGGAAGTTCGCGGCGTGCGTCCGGACCTCGGCCTGAAAGAAGCCAAGGACCTGGTCGAAGCGGCCCCGACCCCTGTGAAGGAAAACATCTCCAAGCAGGAAGCCGAAGAGATCAAGAAGAAGCTGGAAGAAGCCGGCGCGTCCGTCACTATCAAGTGATTTCAGGCCAAGCCTGAAATCATCCCGGAGACGGCGCAGCCGTCATCCGGGATCCAGAATATCGAGGGGCCGGAGCGCAATCTCCGGCCCCTTTTTCGTGCCCCCAAATGGGGGAGGGCCGGCACGTCTATCGGGGGCATGCTGTCGGCATGATCAAGATGTCAATCACGGCCACCGGCCTCTACGCATTCGCCCTGTTGCTCAGCGCGCCTCCGGCGCACGCCCAGACGGCGGACCAGTACAATCGCGCCAGCCAGGCGATCCAGATCTGCAGCTCACCCATGGGCGCGACGATCCCCGAGTGTGCAAAGCTGCGCGGCACGTACGGCGCGCCGACGCTCGGTGGAGGTGGTGGCGGGCTGGGCGCGTTGGGAGGGCTGGGCAGTTTGGGCGGGTTCAAGGGCGCGGGAAGTGCCGGCAAGGCCGCCGGGATCGCCAACCTGCTGGGGTCCGCCATGAGCCAGGCCCGTAGCGCGGCTCCGGCCCAGGCCGCCGCTGCGCCGGTCGCCAACACATCGATGATCCAGCAAGCCATCACCGACTGCGTCCGCAATGCCGCTGGCAACAACGCCATGATCCAGGGCTGTCTGGCCATTGCGACGGGCGGGGCCAACGTGCCGCCGATGCCGTCTTCGCCGCGTTGACCTGACGCCGCACCGCATGATGTCCGGTCCTTCACTTTGACCTGTGAAGGGCCGTGCTAGGGTGCGGTCGTGACCGACTCCCTGACCTTGATCGACATGTTCGTGCGCGGAATCGCTGTGGGCGCGATGGTGGTCGCGGGCCTGGCCTTTCTGATCAGCGGGGCGGCCCGCAACGTCCGCGTTGTGACGGCGGTCGCCAGCCTCAGTGTAGGTTGCTGGATGGTCTCAGAGTCTCATGCGCTGCGCGTGGCGCTGGGCGATCTGCGGGTTCTGGTCGACCTGCCGGCCTATCCGGTGGCGGGGATGTTCTGGCTGTTCGCAGTGGTCGTGTTCGAAGACCGGCCTCTGACGGCGCTGAGATGGGTGCCGGCAGTGATCCTGATGGCGGCGGCGCTTTTGTCAGTGGTCCTGCCCGAGCCGGGGCAGACCTGGCTGTGGGCCGCCCGGAACATCTTCGGCGCGTTGCTATCGGCCCACGTTGTACTGCTCATCGCCCTGGGCTGGTCAGGGGATTTGCTGGAATCCCGGCGCCGGATGCGTGGGTTGGTGCTGGGGCTGGGCGGCGTGCTGGCGGTGACGAATGTGATCATGGGACTGGCGGCCCGGTTTGCGCATCAAGGCGATCTGCAGCTGTTCATGACCGGCGGTCCCTACGGCATCGCGCTGACGGCGGTGGTCATAGCGGCGATCGCCGTCATGTTCCTGCAACCGCGTCCGGCGGTCTTCAGCGCCGTACGCTTGACTGTCGCCGGCCCTGACGTCCGGGCCGAGGCGGCCGAAAGGCTGATGCTTCAGAACCTGAACGCCCTGATGGCGGCGGACGGCTGGCGTCACGAGGGCCTGACCATCGGTGCGGTAGCGCGAGAACTGGATGCCCCGGAACACCGTCTGCGCCGGCTGATCAATCAACGGCTGGGTCATCGCAACTTCGCTGACTTTGTGAACAGCTATCGGATCGAAGCGGCCAAGACGCGACTGGGTGATCCCCGCGAGGCGCGCGCCACTATTGGCACTATCGCTTTCGATTTGGGTTACGGCTCTCTGGGCCCTTTCAACCGGGCTTTTCGAGCGGCCACCGGCAGTACGCCGACGGAGTGGCGACGCCAGGCGTTGCAAGCCTCGCCGGAACTGGACGAAGCCGTCTGATTTCAAATCTGGCGAGGCTTTTCCGGCCTCGGCGAGACGCCAACGCGTAGGCCGGGTCTTCTTTGCGCATCAAACGCAAGGGATACGCCAATGGATGGGTTGTTTCAGGATATCGGGTCGATGTGGCTTTCGAGCGTCACAGTTGATCTTCGGCGATATGTCATCTTTGCTGTCGCCGTCTGGGTGGTGCTGTGGCTGGTGCTGCGAAACCCGCTCCGGGCGCGCAAAATCCGTGACGAGACGCCGCCGCGCGGCCAGCTGATGAGCGAGTTCCTGTTCTCGGTCCGCTCGATCGCTGTGTTCTCGACGGTCAGCGTGGGCATCAATCTGCTGGAGCGTGCAGGCGCCTATCCGATGTCCGAGATGGCCAAGTCCTGGGGGCCGCTGTGGTTGGCGGTCAGCGTGATCCTGATGATCATCGG
>JANNFM010000403.1:0-2441 GCA_031379795.1 Alphaproteobacteria bacterium | reverse complement strand
ACCTCGTCGGCTTCACGCCGCACGTTGGCGAGGTCTAGCGTCTTCATCGGCGACTTCGCCTGGCAGGCCAGATCCCGGAAGGTGGTGAAGTCGTGGTGGCCGATCAACACCTGGGCGGCTTCGTGCATGGCGGCGGCGTCCAGCGGCTTCTTCACGTGCCAGACCCGGCCCTGGTCCAGCGCCGGCGGGCTCATGCGGTTGAGGATGCGGTAGCGATAACGCCGCTCAGTGGCGGAGAAGCGCGCGTGCCAGCCGTCGGGCGCGATCGAGGCATCCAGCACGCCGATCGGCTGGGGGACGAGGTGGGCGTTCAGCGCATTGCGCACGGTCTCGGGCGGCCAGTCTTTGTTGAGGTCGATGTGCACCACCTGGCCGGTGGCATGGACGCCAGCGTCCGTGCGGCCTGCGGAGCTGACCCTTACGTCTTCACCGCAGAAGCCCAGTACAGCGGCCTCAAGCGCGCCCTGAACGGAGGCCAGACCGGGTTGGGCCTGGTAGCCGTGATAGCGGCCGCCGTCATATTCGATGGTCAGGCGGTAGCGCGGCATCAGCTTAGCCGCGTGCCGGCGGGGACAGGTGTGCCGCGCAGGAAGGCCTCAGCGTCTTGCGGCCCCCGGCCTTCGCGCTGCACCTTCAGAAGGCGTACGGCGCCTTCGCCGGTCGCCACCAGCAGGCGGTCGTCCAGGGTGACGCCGGGGGTGCCAGTCTGATCCTCGAAGGCCGAGAGCAGGGCCTTGACCCGCACCGACCCTCTGTCGGTGGTCAGTTCGAACCAGGCACCGGGAGCGGGCGACATGCCGCGGATCTTGGCGTCCAGCCCGGGGCCGGGTTTGGTCCAGTCCAGTCGCGCGTGCTGAGGGCGGAGTTTCTTCGCGTAGGTGACGCCGTCGTCCGACTGGGCGGTTTCGACGGCCCGACCGGCCTCGATATCGGCCAGGGTTCTGACGATCAGGTCGGCGCCGGCGGCGGCCATCCGGTCGTGCAGGGTGCCGGCGGTTTCCAGGGCGTCGATGCGCAGCGTGGCGGTGGCCAGCACCGGGCCCTCGTCCAGCCCCTCGGTCATCCGCATGACTTGCACGCCGGTCACCGTGTCGCCCGCCATGATCGCGCGCTGGATCGGTGCGGCGCCCCGCCAGCGCGGCAACAGCGAGCCGTGGACGTTGAACGACCCACGTCGGGGCGCGTCGAGGATGGCGGCCGGCAGGATCTGGCCGAACGCCACAACGACGGCGGCGTCCAGCTTCAGGGCGGCGAAGGCGGCGATCTCGGAAGGGTCGCGCATCGAAACGGGCGTCCGGACCAGGATGCCATGGCTGCTGGCGAAGGCGTGGACGGGCGATGACTTCAGCTCGTGACCCCGGCCGCGCGGCGCCGGCGGCTGGGAGTAGACGCAAGCCACCTCATGGCCTGCCGCCACGATGGCGGCGAGGGCCGAGACGGCGAAGTCAGGGGTGCCAAGAAAGGCGAGGCGCATGGCGGGGGTTTAGCGCGCGCAGGCCTCGGAGGGAACGTGTCGCGGCGCCGATCGGGCGGCGGGCCGATGTTGCCGTCGGTGAGGTCAGCCGCTAGGTGTTTCCCCAATGGACCGGTGGCTCCCGACCTCGCTTGGCGAACTCCGCGTTTCCGGTCGGCCCGAGGCCTTCGAGCCTGGCCGCCCTTTGCTACTGGTCCTGCGCGGCGCGTTCGCCGACGACGGCCAGTACGCCAGCCTTGAGGACTTGCTTCCAGAGTTCCGCGTTGTGTTTGGCGAAATGCCGGGCTTCCGGTCGCCGCGGCTGGCCGAACAGTCGGTGGACGCGTTCTGCCAGGCGTGGTCGGAGGCCCTGGCGTTGCTGCAGGGCCCCATCTGCCTGTGCGGGGTTTCGCTGGGCGGGGTCGTGGCCCTGGGACTGCAGCCGCGTGGACAGGTCAATGTGCTGGCCATCGACCCGCCGTTTCGCGCCGCCGATGCCGCGGCGCTGGCCCAGCTGCACCCGCCCATCGACACGTTTGAAGCGTCGTTCCTGCGCGATATCTTCGGCTGGGACGCGGCGGGCGACACGCCGCGCGATTACCTGGGGCTGCTGGAGCGTCTGGCGTGTCCCGCGGTCGTCCTGGCGGGGTCCGACGCCGGTCAGGGCGTTGTGCCGGGCCTGATCGCCGACGAGACCCTCGCCCTGATCCAAACTCATCCGCTGATCCGCGCCCGGCGGATCCCAGGGGTCGGACATGACGTGGCTCGCGGCGGTTCGCAGCGAGTGCTCACGGTGCTGCGCAACATGGCTCGGGCGGCCGCGGGTGCGTAGAGCGTGCGGCGCAGCGTCACCACCGCCGTTCGCCACAGGTTTCCATGGGTCGCCGGCGTGATCCTGGACGCCCCAAAAGGAAAGCGGATCCGGAAGCGTGGGGGGCTTAAGCGCGCACCAGCTTCTTGACCTTCTTGATCGCCTGCTCGCGCTTCA
>JANNFM010000400.1:0-2710 GCA_031379795.1 Alphaproteobacteria bacterium | reverse complement strand
CCGGACACTGTCGTTGATGAACTCGGTATAGCGGACGGGCAATGGACCGAGGGCGCCGCCCAGGCCCATGAAGCTTACGACCATCTCCGGCCGGCCCGGGACCGAGATGTCCACGGCCTCGATGTCGCTGGTGGGAAACGTAAGGCCGAAGCTGCTGCGGAACCGGACAGATGGTGCGTAAGTTGGGGCGTGCGCCAAGCCCCAGGCGGTCAGGATCCGCAATGCCTGCCCACTGTCAAAACGGTAGGGCTCGAACTGCAGCTGTTCGATCAGCGTCATAGGTCAAAACGATCCCCGGCGCGTGCGGGCCAGACCTTCCAGTCGACATCCTTGCCCTTGCGTCGGATTCGCAGGCGCGTGTAGCTGTTGACGCCCGCGTAGAGCGCAAAGAACCGCTCCATGACCGACGCAAACAGAAAGGCGCTCCCGCCGGCGAATTTTCCATCGTCCAGCACCATGGTTATCTCGACGCCCCGCACAAATCCGCGCCATGGGGGCATGCCGTGAAACCCGACGTCGGAGCGCGTGGACAATTCAACCAGACCGTCGATCTGGTTTAGCTTGCGGGTACGGTCAAAGCCGCCGGCATAGAGCCTGAGAATCTGTTTCAGGGCCGCTAGCCCACTTGCGCCACCCGTCAGCGAGAGTTTGTTCAAGGACAGATGAGACACCAGGCGCCACAGATTTTCGCCTGTAAAGACAGCGTTCGCCGGAAGCGTGGGTCGGTTGAGGCACTGCATCTGCTTCACCGGAAGGTCGGCATCCACGGACAATTTCGCCCGCGCGGGAAGTTGGGCGGCCAGTCCTCGGTTCGTACAGAGCAACTGGGCGAACAGCACCTGATCGGCAGGCTGGTCAGGTCGCATCTCGCGATCAACAAAGGAAAGTAGAACCTCGGACCCGGAACGGGCAGGATTGGCCGGCTTCTGACGGCGCGCGAGCCACCTCAATCCGCCCGCAACGGAACGATCCGGCGCACTGATCGCCGAAGTTTCAGGGTCCGCCAGGGCGCTAAAAAACGGCTGCAGAATATCATCCGGACCGCGGGGCGCGGCGGCGCGCGAGATGGACAGTACGGAGTGAATTTCAGTCGTACCTGCAAACCGGGCATCCGGGGAAAGTAGATACTCTACGCTCAGATGGTCGAGGCGGATGGGTTCGCTAGTGCGCGGGAACAGGTTGACGATTGGAACACAGCCCAACCGAAAGCTATTGGCGGTGACCCGCATGCCATCGGCTAAGCCCTCGTTGAAGAGGAAGAGCAGGTCGACTGAAGTCCCGGCGCCGAGATCGCCGACGCAAAGACCGTCCACGTCGATGAACATGAATTTGTCCGGAAAGGCGAAATACTCTTGCAGCAGACGATAGCCTTCGTGCGCTGCGGTCGGGTAGGGAAGGATCGCGTCTCCGGCGTCGAGACCGACAGCGCGCACCCTGGCCTTGCCGAGCCTGGCTTGCAGCATGGAGCCCGGGTCCTTGCCGGGTGTCTCTGCTACAATTGAGATCAGATTGTTGCAGAGCAGCTCCTGCAGACGGAACCGCGTGGCGACCTCGCCATCGAGATAGAAGCGCAGGGAGGGTGGCGAGAAGGCGCCGAACTGAACGGTCTTGCCGACACAAGTCAACGTCACCCGCAGGCACATCGCGACGGCGTGGTCGGTCTCCAGCAAGGATCCGGTGCGCCCTGGCTGGATCTCGGCCGGGTTTTGTGCGGACACCGAGCTGACCTGGATCGGCCACAGCCGAAGTGGATAGGCCGTTTGAAACTTGCATTCGGCGGCGCCGTTCGCTGTTGCGAATAGCAGCGTCTGCCTGGGAACCTCGACCCCCAGAAGCGATTGTGCCTGCGCCGGATCGATAGTGAATTCGCCGATGGCCATAGAGGGGACCGGAGCCAGCAACTGTGGATAGAGCGCTTCCAGGATCGCTGTCGGAATCTCGGGGAACTGCGCCTCATACTGCTGGTGTAGCTTCGCCGTGAGGAAGGCGAAGGACTCAACCAACCGGTCGATCTGAGGGTCGTCGACGTTGCGATGCGCGATATCGAGGCCGTCGGCGACGTCTGGGTATTTCTGTGCGAAGTCCGCGCCATCCTGCCGCAGGCTGTCGAGTTGCTTCAGATAGTGCGGCAGGAACTCATCATCAGTTTGCATCGGGGGCGTCCTCGGCGGCGCCGACCTCGATACGGAAGTTCACCGGCACGACTGTCATCCCGGCCGTGATGGTTCCAGACACATCGACGGCCAGGCGCTGGTTGCGGCCGTCAACCGGACCGAGCTTGACCTTAGGTTCACTTAAGCGCGGCTCAAACCAGGCTATCGTTTGAGCCAGATGTGCGGACAGACGCGCCATGGCGGCCGCGTCGCCGGCCGAATAGCCGGAAAGGTCCGGAATGCCGTAGTCTATTGTGGTGCGCCGACCTTCTCGGATGCGCGCGTCAAGGGTTGCGAAGTCGACAACCACTCGCGCATTTAGCAGCCACTTCAACTGTTCAAGTACGGATCGCCTGAGCCCGGCCTCTGAATAGGTCTGGCGCAGCGGCCCTTTTTCTCCTGAGTCGCCTCGGGACGACGGCCCCCTGGCCAGGCGGTCGAATAGAAGCGCTCTTGCGCCTGGCTTGCGGTGACCGATCGTCATCGCGCGCTAGCTGACCACCTGCTTGATCAGATCGTGGGAAACAGGTTGGACGCCGCCCGCCTCGCCCGTGTCG
>JANNFM010000361.1:0-8350 GCA_031379795.1 Alphaproteobacteria bacterium | reverse complement strand
GAGTGGTAGCCGCCCACTTAAGCCGTGAGAACAATCGGGCTGAGCTGGCACGCGATGCCTTCGCTACTGCGTTGGGAGGTGCCGCAGAGGACATTTTTGTGGCAACGCAAGATGAGGGATTGCAATGGGTCACGATTGCCTAGCGCATGTCTGCGACTGGCTTTTTGTTGAACCGCATGCTGGCAAAGGGCTGGGACGATAAAAATGGAAAAGTCGAGTTCTGGTATTTATTCAACTCAGCCCACATGGAGTGGTAATCGTAACGAAAAGCTGTATTCCGTCGATTGCCGCCGCGAGCCGCCAGTCGCTGTGCTCTTCGACATGGACGGCTTACTGCTTGATACCGAACGCATCGCGCGAGAGGCGGCCAGGGTCACCGCAATCAGTTTAGGTCACGCCATCCCGGATTCGTTGGCACTGCGTATGATTGGGTTGGGTAGCGATGAGCTCGGGCGCATGCTGGCGGTTGAGTTGGGGGCGAAGTTCCCGTTTGCCGAGTATCAGGTGCTCTGGAATGAGCGCTACCGTGCTTTGCTCGCCCTGGGTATTCCAGTCCGACCCGGCGTAACCGAGTCGCTTGCCGCGCTTCGTGCTCTAGGCGTGTCCTGTGCTGTTGCGACGTCTACGTATACGGAGCACGCCCGACACAAGCTCGATCAGGCCGGCATATTGGCGCATTTTGACGTTGTCGTAGGGCGCGACGCGGTGGCGCGCGGTAAACCCGCTCCAGACCGCCACGGCCGACCCGATGATGATCGGGCGATTGCTGCGCTCGGCGAACCTGGCAATCGGGATGCCAAGGACGGTGTAGAAGAGCGCGAAAGCCAGGCCGCTCATCAGGCCCAGCTGCCAGTCCGCCAGACCCAGCTCCAGCTTGATGGGCTCGGCCAGGATGTTGATGACCTGGCGATCCAGGAAGTTGATCGCGTAGATGCCCAGCAGCAGCCACATGGCGTAGCGGGTATAGCCCCGGCTGAAGGGGACGGCCGGTGCCTCGGTTCCAATACCGGGGTTGACGGCTTCGGTCATGGGGGACGCTTCCTGGGGCTACATTTGTCGTTGGACAGGACTAGACTGTGCCTCTCGGTGTTCGGCAAGAGTGCAAGTGTTTCAACACCGAAGCATGGGAAGGTGTCGCGATGGAACTGGTGGTCGGGACGAAGGCGTGGTCGACGTGGTCGATGCGACCCTGGCTGGTGCTGAAGCACACGGGCGCAACCTTCACCGAGGTGCTGATCGCGCTGCGGCAGGAGAACGGTGTCAGCGCCGACCGGATCATGGAGTACTCGCCGTCCGGACTGGTGCCGGTGCTGAAGGACGGCGATCTGACGATCTGGGACACGCTGGCGATCTGTGAATATCTGGCGGAGCGGTTTCCCGGTCTGTGGCCGGCCGACCCCGCCGCCCGCGCCCTCGCCCGGTCGGCGAGCGCAGAGATGCATTCTGGCTTTCAGGCGCTGAGAGCGGAATGCCCGATGGCGCTGGAGATCGCGCCAAAGGCGGTCGAGCTTTCGGAGCCGACGCAGAAGAATATCGGGCGGATCGTCACTCTGTGGAGCGACATGCTGAACCGCTTCGGAGGGCCGTTCCTGGCCGGGCCGTGGTCGATTGCCGACGCCTTTTACACGCCGGTCGCCAGCCGGTTCGAGACCTATGGGGTGAACCTGGCGGACTATGGGGACTCCGGCCCGGCGGCGGCTTACAGCGCGCGCCTGCTGCAGACACCGGAATATCTGGCCTGGCGCGGGGACGCGCTGGCGTGAGGCGGGTCGCCGGCCTGCTCCGGGCGATCAACGTCGGGGGTCGGCAACTGCGGATGGCCGATCTGAAGCGGATCACGGTGTCGGCCGGATTTGACGCGCCTGAGACCTTGTTGGCGAGCGGCAATGTGATCTTCGGGACGAGCCTCCCGGATCCGGAGACCGTCGAACGGCTGGCGGCGGCCATCCTGGCCCAGGCGGGCATCCAGACAGACGTCTTTGTCCGCGACGCGGCGCAGATCCATGAGGTGATCGTGGCCAACCCGTTCCCGCGCGAAGCTCTGGAGGCACCGAGCCACCTGATGGCCATGGTCCTGAGCGCCGATCCCCCCGATGACCTGGGCGCGCTGGCGGCGGCCTGCGGCGGCGGGGAGCAGGTGGGTGCGGGACCCGGCTGCCTCTATATTCACTACCCGGCAGGCGCCGGAACGTCGAAGTTGACGAACGCCTTGATTGAACGCCGGCTGAATCTGCGCGGCACCGCGCGAAACTGGAACACCGTGGGCAAGATCGCGGCGCAGCTGGCCGGTCCGGGCGCTGGCGGATGAGCGGGACCGCACGGCGCCAGTCCGTCCTGAGCGGGTTCTTCCAGAGCGAGGCGGCTGGAGGCCTGGTCCTGATCGCGGTGGCCGCGGCAGCGCTGGTGGTGGCGAACTCGCCCTTGTCCGGCGTCTATTTCCAGATTCTGCATCTGCAGGTCGGCGGGCTGGATGTCCTTCACTGGATCAACGATGGGCTGATGGCCCTTTTCTTCCTTCTCGTTGGCCTGGAAATCAAACGCGAGTTGCTGGACGGAGAGCTCTCGACCTGGTCGCGCCGCGCGTTGCCGGGTCTCGCCGCGCTGGGCGGGATGGTCGCACCGGCCCTGATCTACGTGGCCTTCCAGGGTGGCGATCCGCAGACCCTGCGCGGGTGGGCTATTCCCGCAGCGACGGACATCGCCTTTGCTTTGGGGATCCTGTACCTGCTGGGATCACGGGTCCCAGTGTCCCTGAAGATCTTCCTGACAGCCCTGGCGATCCTGGACGACCTGGGTGCGGTCCTGATCATCGCGATCTTCTATACCGACGATCTGGCGGCGTGGGCGCTGGCGGCGTCGGCGGGCGCGCTGGCGGTTCTGGTGGTCATGAACCGCCTCAAGGTGACAGCCCTGGCGCCCTATGCGGTGGTGGGGTTTGTTCTGTGGTGGCTGGTTCTGCAGTCCGGGGTCCACGCGACGCTCGCGGGCGTCGCACTGGCGCTGACCGTCCCGATCCGCGTGGCTGGCGGTGCGCCGGGGGGTGAGACCTCGCCCCTGCATCGCCTTGAGCATGGGCTGCAGCCCTGGGTCGCTTTTGCGGTGGTTCCGGTGTTCGGGTTCGCCAACGCCGGCATTTCGTTCGCCGGCCTGAGCATCGCCGCCCTGCTGGCGCCCGTCCCGCTCGGGGTGGCCGCGGGCCTGTTCGTGGGCAAGCAGATCGGCGTTTTCGGGACCGTTTGGCTGGCAGCGCGGCTCAGGCTGGTGGAGCCCCCGGCCGGCGCGACCTGGCGACAGGTCTACGGCGTCGCGGTCCTGTGCGGCATCGGGTTCACCATGAGCCTGTTCATCGGCCTGCTGGCCTTTGATGATCCGGCCCTGCAGGACGCCACCAAGCTGGGCGTGCTGGCCGGATCGGTGCTGTCAGCGGTATGGGGCTATGTCGTTCTGCACAGCGCGGGGGACCGTCGCTGCCGCGGGCCAGGCCAAGCCCTGTGACGGCATGTCGCAGGGTCAGCGTGCAGATGTGCTAATCGCTGCGTAACAGTGTTTTGCTACATCGACGTCGGCGCCGCTGTTGGCCGCCAGATGACTTGAGGTGTTGACTTGGACCGGGGCGCTCGCGAGGACGCGCAATCAGCGTTCGAGTTCATCAGCGAGCACACCAGCGATTTCATCGTTCGGGTGAATCTTGAAGGTATCCTGACCTATGTCTCGCCTTCGGTCAGCGCCTACGGTTACACGCCGGAAGACCTGATCGGGACGACTGGCATCAGCCTGTTTCATCCGGAGGACCAGGACAAGATCGTGGCCAACACGTTCGCTACACTCCGTGGCGAGCCCTTGCTGGAAGAAGAAGACTTCCAGCGGCGTTTCCGCAAGGCTGACGGCGCGTGGACCTGGGTTGAAGGATCACCAAAACTCAGATGTGACGACGCGGGAAACCCGGTCGAGCTGATCAGTGTTTTCCGCGATGTGTCGTTTCGCCGAAATGCCCAGCAAGCCCTGCGCGAGCAGTCACAGCTGGTCGAAGCCGCCTTTCAGCACTCGGCCGTGGCCAAATGCCTGATCGACCTTGAAGGACAGTTGCTGAGGGTCAATGCGGCGCAATGCGAACTGAGCGGCTACACCGAGGCCGAACTGATGGCGATGGGGCCGGCAGCTTTCGACAATGTCGAGGATTTCTCGCCGATCAAGACGACGCACACACCGCGGCTTCTGGCCGGAGAGATCGACAGTTTTTCGCATGTGAGTCGTTGCCGTCGCGCCGATGGCTCGAGTCAGTGGGTCGAGTTCAAGGTGTCGCTGGTCCGTGAGGCGGACGGCTCGCCGAAGTACTTCATCGTTGAGATCCGGGATCAGACGGAAGAGCGCGTCACCAAGGCAGCGCTGGAGGAAAGCGAACTAAGATTCCGGTTGATCGCCGAGAACACCTCGGATGTCATCGTCGTGTCGGATCTGGAAGGCCGCTTCACCTTTGTAAGCCCTTCCGTTCGATGGCTGGGCTACGAGCCGGCGCAACTGCTGGGACTCTCCACGGCCAATCATACCCATCCTGACGACCTCGAGGCCGTGATCCGCGCGTTTGCGCGACTGCTCAGCCCCCGCAATCTTGCGTCCAAATCGTTGCAGCGTGTCCGCTGGCGTGGGCGCCATGGCGTTACCGGTGAGTGGCTGTGGATCGAGTCCAGCCCGGGGCTTATCCGCGACCCCACCACCGGTGAACCGGTCAGCTTCATCGATGTCCTGCGCGACATCAGCGCGCAGGTTCGGCAGGAAGAGGCGCTGGCGGCCGCCCAGGCGGAAGCGGCGGCGGCAGCGGACGCGCTGCGCGAGAGCGAACGGCTCTACCGGATGATCGCGGAGAACATGACGGACGTTGTGATCCACACGGATCGAGATGACCGGCTGGTCTATGCCTCTCCCTCGGTGCGGCAATACGGTTATGAGCCCGAGGCCCTGGTCGGTCTGCATGCCGATGACCTGGTGCACCCCGAGGAGCGCGACGACGCCCGCACGCGTCGGGCTGCGGTCGATCGGAACCGGGCGCCAGAAAAGGTCGAAGACCGCGCCTATCGCTATCAGGTGGCGAACGGCGAGTGGGTCTGGCTCGAGGGAGGCCCGCGCATCCTGTTCGATGAGGCGGGCGACTATGTCGGCATGCTCTATGTGCTTCGAGACGTCACGGAGTCCCGCGCGCAATCCGAACTCTTTGAAGCGGCGTTCACCCACGCGCCGGTGGCCATGGCGCTGACCCAGCTGGATGGCAAATTCATCAGGGTCAATCCCGCGTCGCAACAGTTGCTCGGCTACCCCGAAGGGCCACGGCCCAGCCTTTTGTCAGGCGATCTGAGCCACCCTGATGAGGTAGGCCTTGACGATCATCTCACTGCCCGGCTGGTGCGAGGGGAAATCGAACAGTATGAGGTCGAACGTCGCTTTCGACGTGCGGATGGGACCTACATGTGGGTCCATATCGCGATCTCTCTGGTTCGAAATCTGGACGGCACGCCAAAGTACTTTGTCAGCCACACTCAGGATCTGTCGGCGCGCAAGGCCGCCGAGGCGGCGTTGCAGGATAGCGAGGCGCGCTACCGGATGATCGCGGAAACGACGTCCGACATCATCGCCGTTTCGGATAACAGCGGGGCCATAACCTATGTCAGCCCGTCGATCCGCCAGTTGGGCTTTGAGCCGAAATCACTGTTGGGCGAGACCTTCTGGGAGCACACGCATCCCGACGATTTCCCGCGCATTGTCGAAGCTCTGGCGCGTCAGACGCCAGGGGCGCTGGCTGAGCGTGTTCGCTGGCGCGCGCGCCACGATGTCACCCGAGCCTGGGTCTGGCTGGAGTCCATGCCGATCCGGCTGTGGGACCCTGAAAGCGGCCAGCCCACGGGACACCTCGATGTCATGCGCGACGTCAGTTTTCAGGTGCAGCAGGAAGAAGCGTTGGCCAAAGCCCGATCCGAGGCCGAGGCCGCGGCATCCGTGAAGTCGCAGTTCCTGGCCAACATGAGCCACGAGATCCGGACGCCGTTGACGGCGGTTCTGGGCTACTCCGATATCCTCAGCCGAACACCGGGGCTGGACGCCAGGACACTGAGGACCGCCCAGCGCATCGCCGGCGCCGGCAGCGCCCTGCTGGCCATCGTTAACGACATCCTCGATTTTTCCAAGCTGGAGGCGGGGCAGGTCGAAGTCCGGCCGCAAGCGACTGACATCGCCGAGGTGGTCGTCGAAACCCTGGCGCTCTTTGAGGAGCCGGCCGCGGCAAAAGGGGTGTCGCTGTCGGTTGAACTTGCGGAGACGCTGCCCGATGCGGTGATGCTGGATGCGGACCGGTTGCGACAGATCCTGCTGAACCTCATTGGTAACGCCGTGAAGTTCACCGAGACGGGGCGAGTGGTTGCCCGTGTCGCGCCGTCGCAGGACCAACAGACGCTGCGCGTCTCAATTGACGACACCGGGCCTGGACTGGAACCGGATCAGATCGACAGCCTCTTTCAGCGCTTCAATCAGGTCGACGGATCAACCAGCCGTCGCCATGGCGGCACGGGCCTGGGTCTGGCGATCAGCAAGGGTCTGGCCGAAGCGATGGGCGGCCAGATCAGTGTTGAGAGCAAGCCGACCCTGGGCACCGTCTTTCATGTCGACCTGCCGCTGGTGGCCGCTGAGCGGACCGTTCCAGAGGTGGCGAGCCTCGATGTCGCCGCCATTGCCCGGGCGCGGATCCTGATCGTCGATGACAACGCCACAAACCGGGAACTGGCCCGGCGCATTCTGGAGGCGTTTTCCGGACGCATTGTCGAGGTCGATGGTGGCGCCGCCGCACTGGAACTCCTGGCGCGGGACGCCTTCGACGTTGTGCTTCTTGACCTGCGGATGCCGGATATCGACGGACACGACGTGCTGCAACGTTTGCGGGCGGGGGACGGGCCCAATCGTGACGTCCCGGTGCTGGCGTTCACGGCCGACGCCATGCTCGGGCACGGGTCAATCCTTGAGGAGTTCGACGGCGTCATACTGAAGCCGATTCATGCGATGCACCTGGCTGGAACCGTCGCCTCGGCCATCGCGAGCAGGTCGTCGGCGAAGGGTCCGGGTGCGGCTGCGATGCTGATGGACGGCGTTTGAGGTCCCCAAAAGTCGGGGCTTGTCTTTCGCGGCGTGACCTTGAGATGCTGGACGAAACCTCACTGCAGGAGATCAGCCATGGACATCGGCACGGCACGGCAACACGGGCGCGACGTGGTTGTCGACGCGGCGGCGTTCGTTCATTCGACCGCGCAGATTTATGGCAAGGTTGAGGTGTCGGCCGAGGTCTCGATCTGGCCAAACGTGGTGGTGCGTGCGGAATCGCAGGAGGTGCGGATCGGTCGCGGGACCAATATCCAGGATTTTGTAATGATCCACGTTGGCAACGGGACCGGCACGATCATCGGCGAGGATTGCTCGATCACGCATCACTGCACCCTGCATGGGTGCCGGATCGGAGACCGGGTGCTGGTGGGCATTGGCTCGACCATCATGGATGGCTGCGAGATCGGCGACAACTCGATCATCGCCGGCCATGCGTTCCTGAAGGAAGGCACGATCATCCCGGCCAATTCCGTCGTCATGGGCGCGCCGGGCAAGGTGGTTCGCGAACGCAACAGCGGCGCGGCGAACGCCTTCAATGCCTGGATGTACCACCAGAACGCCATGGCCTATGTGCGCGGCGAGCACCGTCTGTGGGCCAGCGATGCGTTCAAGGTCGCCGCGCGGGCGGCGCACATTCGGCTGGAGGCGGCCTACGGCGGCTGAAGGTTACTCCGCCGCCATCGGCAGGATCACCGCCTCGCGACCGCCGCGCACAAGACCGCCGGGCAGGGCGCCGGTGTGTTTGCCGTCCTCGAAGGTCACCTGGCCGGACTTGACCGTGTAGCGGTACCCTTCGGCACGCTGGACCAGACGTTTGCCGCCCGCCGGCAGGTCGGCGATGGCTTCGGGGCGGAACAGGCGCAGCGCTTCGAAGTCGATGACATTGACGTCGGCCAGCAGGCCGGGCTTCAGCTGGCCGCGGTCGTTCAGGCCATAGGCCTGGGCCGTGTCGCTGGTCAGCTTGCGAACCAGGAATTCCAGCGGGAACTGCTCGCCCTTGGTGCGGTCGCGGGCCCAGTGGGTCAGGATGAAGGTGGGCATCCCCGCGTCGGCGATCACGCCGCAGTGGGCCCCGCCGTCTGACAGGCCGAACAGCACATTGGGGTGTTGCATATTCTTGCGGAAGAAGTCGAAATTGTAGGTCTGGTAGCCGCCCAGCGGTTGGTAGAACAACTCGTGGCCGCCGCCGCTGCGCATCAGGTCGTACATC
>JANNFM010000360.1:0-19162 GCA_031379795.1 Alphaproteobacteria bacterium | reverse complement strand
CGCGCGAACATCCTGTCGATGATCGCCCAATCCCGATTGCCGCATGTCGAGCCCAATCGGGGCGTCCAGTGGGCGAACGGACCGGCAGCCCCGCCGACCGGCGACCGCCCGCCGAACGTCATTTTCATCCTGGCCGATGACCTGGGATATAACGACATCACCTTCAACGGCGGCGGCGTCGCCGGCGGCGCGGTGCCGACCCCCCACAATGACGCCAACGGCAAGGAAGGCGTGTAAATCGCCGCCGGCTATGCCGGCAACGCCACCTGCGCGCCCTCCCGCGCCGCCCTGATGACCGGTCGCTACCCCACCCGCTTCGGGTTCGAATTCACCCCCGCCCCCGTCGCGTTTGAGCGCATGGTCGGCACCGCATCCGAACCTGGCGCAATCCACAAGCCGAAGTTCTTCAAGGACCGCCTGAAAGACATGCCCGAGGGCAGCACGGCGGCCTCTGCCGGCGCCGTGAACCTGCTGAGCGTGCCAGCAAACGAAATCACCATCGCCGAGGTGCTGAAGACCCGTGGCTATCACACGGTTCACCTGGGCAAGTGGCACCTGGGCGGCAAGGCCGGCTCGCGGCCAGAGCAACAGGGCTTCGACGAGAGCCTGGGCTTCATCTCCGGCGCCGCCATGTTCCTGCCCGAGAAGGACAAGGGCGTCGTCAACGCCAAGCAGCCCTGGGACCCAATCGACCGCTTCCTGTGGCCCAACCTGCCCTATGCGGTTCAGTTCAACGGCTCGCCGATGTTCGCGCCCAAGGGCTACATGACCGACTATCTGACCGATCAGGCGGTCGCCTCGATCAAGGCCAACAAGAACCGGCCGTTCTTCATGTACTTCGCGCCGAACGCGATCCACACGCCGCTGCAGGCCAAGAAGGAAGACTACGACGCCCTGCCGCAGATCAAGGATCATCGTCTGAGGGTCTATGGCGCCATGGCTCGGAACCTGGACGCCAACATCGGCCGCATCCTGCAGACCCTGAAAGATGAGGGCCTGGATCAGAACACCCTGGTCGTGTTCACCAGCGACAATGGCGGCGCCGGATACATCGGCCTGCCCGACGTCAACCGACCCTATCGCGGCTTCAAGTCGACCTTCTTCGAGGGTGGCATCCACACGCCGTTCTTCATGCGCTGGCCGGGAACGATCGCGCCCGGAACCCGGTTCCCCTACCCCGTCGGCCACGTGGACCTGTTCGCAACGGCGGCGGGCGCGGCGAAGGCCGGCGTGCCGACCGACCGCAAGATCGACGGTGTCGACCTGCTGCCCTACGTACAGGGCCGCACCCCAGGCCGCCCGCACCAGACGATGTTCTGGCGCTCCGGCCAGTACAAGGTGGTCCTCGACGGAGACTGGAAGCTTCAGTCCAATGAGGCGCGCAACAAGGTCTGGCTCTACAATCTGGCCGCAGACCCGACCGAGCGCCGTGATCTCTCCAGGGCCGAGCCCGCGCGCACCCAGGCGCTGCTGACCCTGCTGAAGACGCAGGACGCCGAAACCGCCAAGCCGATGTGGCCCTCACTGCTGCAGGGACCTGTAATGATCGACAAGCCCGGCGGCGTGAAACAGGCGGCGACCGACGAATATATCCTGTGGGATAACTGATCGAACGGGTCCCGCAGGCAACCTCATGGCCGATATCCTGACCACCGCAGATGGCGTGGCGTTCCTGCGCACGCCGGAGGCCAATTTCGCTGGCCTGCCCGACTATGCCCATCCTCCGTCGTTCCTCGATATCGACGGGCTGCGGATGCACTATCTGGACGTCGGACCGCGCGACGGGCCGGTGGCGCTGCTGATGCACGGCATGCCCACCTGGAGCTTCCTCAATCGCGGTATCATCGCGCGACTGGCGGCGGCGGGCTGGCGCTGCATCGCTGCCGATCACTTCGGTTTCGGACGTTCCGACAAGCCGGTGGACGACAGCTGGTACTCCATCGCCCGACATGCCTCGGCCCACCGCGCCCTGATCGAACATCTGGACCTTCAGGGCGTCACCCTGTTCTGCCAGGACTGGGGCGGCCCGATCGGACTGGCGCAGGCGGTGGAGATGCCTGAACGCTTCGCGCGCCTGGTGATCATGAACACCTGGCTGCACCACGAGGGTTACGACTATTCCCCGGCGATCCACCGCTGGAACGCGGGCTGGCAGCCGGACGGCATCTTCGTCACCAACATCCCCGAACGTCTCTCGCTCGGCTGGTTCATGATGGTTTCGCTGGGGCACATGGCCGCCAAGGACATGTTTGCGATCATCCAGCAGGGGACCTATCCTGAGCTCTCGCCCGAGGCCGACGCCGTGCGCCGGGGTTATGACGCACCGTTCGACGGGCTGGGCCGGGCCGGACATGCGGGTCCACGCCGTTTTCCGCTCAGCCTGCCGTTCACCAACCCGGAAGGCGGCAATGCGGCGGCACAGCAACGCCACTTCGACACCTTGCTGGGCTGGACCGGCCCAGTGCATTTCATCTGGGGTGGCGCCGACAATATCTTCACCGAAGCCTGGGGCCGCCAATGGGCGGGACGGTTCCCGCAAGCCACGTTCGACCTGCTGCCGGACGCCGGCCACTTTCTGCAGGACACCCACGGCGACGCCATCGCCGACCTGTTCTTCACAAGGATCGCCGGATGAGCTTCCTGCCGCCTTCAACCAACGCCGACTATCGCGGAGCCGCAGCCTCGGCCTGGTTCCTGACGTTCGCGGCGATCATGACCCTGGTCCCCGGACTGATCCACAGCTTCCTGCCCGATGGCGGCGCAGGGGTGATTGCAGGTCTCGATATGGGCGACCGGCGCGATCTGGTGATCGGCCTGTTCCGCTGGGAGGGTTCAACCCAGATCGCCATGGGCCTGGGCATGCTGGCGGTGTCGCTGCGCTATCGGCCGCTGACACCACTGTTTCTGGCGTTGATCGTCGTCGAGCGGGGCCTGATGTCGCTGCACGGCTGGATCCTGACACCGCCCGCCAACGGCCATCACCCGCCGGAGCACTACGCCAGCCCGGTCACCGTCGCGCTGGCGCTGGTGTTCCTGGCCCTGTCGCTGCGCGGTCGCCGCGTGGTCTAGAGCAAACTGCGCAATCCCGGAATCAATATGGCTCGTCATCCCGCGGCTTGTCCGCGGGATGACGGCACTGGGTAGGTCCGATTTACCGCATGCAACTCTAGAAACCCGCCCCGGGCTTGGTGCGGATATTGAGTTGACCCGCCAGCCCCGCCTTGCGGTGATGCTCGATGGCATGCATCTCGGGCGACATGGCCATGGCCCGGAACGCGGCCAGCGACGGGTATTCCGCCAACGCCACCATGTCCCACAGTTCCTCGACCTCACCGATCATCAAGCCGGTGACCGCGCCGGAATAGCGCACCTTGCCGCCCTGCCCCTCAACCAGCTTGCTGACCACTTCGCCGTATCGGGCATAGGCCTCGGTGCCGCTCAGGTCTGGATCGGAACCATCGGCATACTCGGCCTTGGGTTTGAACTTCAGCAGATTGACCATGACGAAGGGACCATCCTCGGTCCCGCCAAAGAACTCCATGGCCTGTTGCATGGGCGGAATGACAGCGTTCTCGACCTTCATGAGCTTGTCCTCAGCTGCGGCGGATCAGGGCGTCGAGAATCTCGACGATATCATTGGGGCAATCTTCCTGCAGGAAGTGTCCACCCTTGAGTGTGACGTGGGGTTGACCCTTGGCCCCCGGAATCCGCGCCTGGATCGGAAGGTCGCCGCCCTTGCTGACGGGATCGTTGTCGCTGAACGCGGTGACCACCGGCTTGTCGAACTGTTCCAGCACCTTCCACGCCGCGATATTCTCCGCCACGGAGGCATGTTCGGGAGTCACCGGCACCAGCGTCGGGAACTGGCGCGCGCCTTCCTTGTAGGTTTCATCCGGAAATGGCGCGTCATACGCGGCGACTTCCGCGTCGGTCAGACTTCGCGTCGTGCCCATGTTGACGATGCCGCCGATCGGCATCTGCGGCACGTTCTGGCTGAATTCCAGCCAGGTCTTGAACCCCTCGGACATGCCGGTCCCCACCGGCATACCGGTGTTGGCGATCACCAGACCGGCGAACCGTTCCGGGAAGGCGGCCACAAGGCGCAGACCGATCAGACCGCCCCAGTCCTGACAGAACAGGCGCAGGTTCTTCAGGTCGAGGCCGGCCAGCCACTGGCTCATCCAGGCGACGTGTCGTTCATAGGTATAGTCGGTGCGCTTCGAAGGTTTGTCGGAACGCCCGAAGCCGATCAGGTCCGGCGCGATCACCCGATGCCCCTTGGCGACCAGACCGGCGATGACGTTGCGGTAGAGATAGGCCCAGGACGGTTCGCCGTGCATCACCAGCACCGGGGCGCCATCGCGTGGGCCCTCGTCCACATAGTGCAGGCGCATGACCGTGCCGTCGGCGTCGGTCACCTCGAAATATTTCGGCGCGTAGGGCCAGTCCGTCATCGCCTCGAAGCGGGCGTCGGGCGTTCGCAGAACCTGCACTTGGAAATCCTCTCGATCGAATATAGTGACACTGATAATGTCACTATAGTATCAGGTCAAGGCGTCACGCACCCCTCGACAGCAGGGGGGCAATGCGCGAGATGAGGTCATGAGGTCCGCCGCACAATTGCTTCCAGCCGACGCCGTCGATGGCCGCCGTCAGCGCGGCCAGGACAACAGGGCCAGGATCGTGGCGGCGATGATGAACCTGGTCCACGACGGCCAGCTCGCCCCCAGCGCCGAACAGGTCGCCGCCCAGGCCGACGTCGGCCTGCGCACCGTCTTCCGGCACTTTCAGGACATGGACAGTCTCTATCGGGAGATGTCAGCGGTGATCGAGGCCAGGGTGCGGGCGATTTTGGAGCGGCCACTGGAGGACGCCGGTGGATCCGGGAACGTGCGGGATCTGATAGGTCGCAGGGCTCTGGCGTTCGAAACTATAGCCCCCTATCGCCGCGCCGCCGACGCGTTTCGCCACCGCTCACGTTTCCTGGGCGCTGACGCCGATCGACTGGCCGTAGAATTGCGCGCGACGCTGGAACAATCACTGCCACCCGCAATCTCTGGCGACCCGATGAAGCTTGAGGCGCTGGATCTGTTGATGAGCTTCGAGGCGTGGTCCCGCCTCCGCCGTGAGCAGGGCCTGTCGGTGGAGACCGCTCAGAAAGTAATTGAGGCGGCCGTGCAGCGGACAATCGGCTGACCCCTCAAGCCTCCAGTTCGATGTCCCAGTAGAGGTAATCCAGCCAGCTCTTGTGCAGGTGGTGCGGCGGGAAGCGGCGGCCGCGGTTCTGGAGGTCGTGGGCGGTGGGGCGGCGCGGCTTTTGGCGAGGGTGCATATGGGCGTCGATCGGCATGCGACCGCCCTTGGTCAGGTTGCAGCGCGCACACGCCGTGACGATGTTTTCCCAGGTTGTTCGCCCACCTCGTGAACGCGGGATCACGTGGTCAAAGGTCAGATCATCGGTGGACGGGCAGTACTGGCAGGTGAAGCCATCGCGTAGGAACAAGTTGAACCGCGTGAAGGCCGGCGGCCGGTCCTGCGTCACATACTGCTTCAGCGACACCACGCTGGGCAATTGCATGGCGAACGAGGGGGAGTGGACCATCTGATCATAGGTGGAGACCACATCCACGCGGTCGAGGAACACCGCCTTGATCACATCCTGCCACGGCCAGAGCGACAGGGGATAATAGCTGAGCGGTCGGAAATCGGCGTTGAGCACCAGACAGGGCCAACCTGACGGCGCGTGACTAACCACCTGCATGGCGACACCCGATGCGGCGGAGAGACCTGATGATGGGGTTCAGCGTGGACCTGAAGACGAACACTCTCTGTTGAAGATTGGACGACTTCGAAAACTATAAGCTCGATTCGGAGACAACTCTACGACGACGCGAGCAGGGGCCGATGGCCTCGCCCGGAACGCATTCCAGACGAGGCGCTAGCGGCAAATCAAAGTCAGGCGCCCAGGACGGCGGTGGCACCGGCAATGGTCAGCGTCAGGCCCAGAACCGCGAAGGAAATGGTGAGGTCCAGGACCCGGAATACGAGATTGGTCATTTTGGTTTCTCCGTTTGTGTTGGGGCGTCGGTGTGTCCAAAACCCGATGTCCATCTGGACAATGCTTAGATAGCACTTATCTGATCACTGTCTAGATAGATATTCTAATGGACTTGTTATACATTTTCGCATGATCGTCCCGAGCCGGTGCCAGCACGAAAAAGGGGGCCACATGGGCCCCCTCCTCGTCGGTTTCAATGTCGAGGTGGGAGGGCTAGGCGCCCAGGGCCGCCGTGCCGAAGGCCGCAATCAGGCCGAGGGACAGCAGGAACACCGGGGCAAGCCGATCAATGAACCGTTCGAATTTTGCAAGAGACATGACACACACTTTCCAGTTTCAGGAACCCTCATCGATGTGAGGGTGTTTCTTATTTGAACAGTGCTCAGATAGGCACTCATCTGAGCGGCGTCAAGATCAGTCGACAGCGCGCTAATATGAACTTATGGTAATGCGATGAGCGAAGCCAAAACCATTGGACCCCGCCCCTATCACCACGGCGATCTGACCCGCGCCCTCGTCGACGCCGCGCGTCGCCTGCTGGAAGCCGAAGGGCCCAGCGCCCTGTCATTGCGCGCCGTGGCCCGCGAGGCCGGCGTAAGTCCGGCCGCGCCCTACCACCACTTCAAGGACAAGGCTGAACTTCTCGACGCTGTCGCCAATGTGGGCTGGGAGTTGTTGGGCACCCAGATGTCCACCGCCAAGGCCGCCACCACCGGCATGCAACAGCTGACGGCGCTCGGCATCGCCTACGTCTGTTTCGCAAGAGACAACCCGGCCCTTTATCACGTGATGTACGACGCGGCCCGCGACAAGGACGAGATGCCGGAAGGCGTACAAACCAATAAGGACAGCGCCTACTGCATGGTGCGCGACACCATGATCGAGAATGGCGCCGACCCGCAGCAGGACACGCACCTGGAACTCGCCGGCGTGGCGGCCTGGTGCGGTGCCCATGGCCTGGCCGAAATGGCCAGCTTCAAGCAGTTTGACCACCTGAAAGCGGAGTTGGGCGGCGAAGTTCCGTTCTTCGAGGCGGTCCTGAGCCATATGGGCCTGTTCCCCAAACCGCTGTAAGGCTGCTAGATCAACAGGGTGTTCGTCACCCGATTTGCCCCCTCCCCTACCGGATATCTCCATCGCGGCCATGCGCTGTCTGCATTGACGGCGCACGCGGCCGCACGCGATGCGGGGGGCCGGTTTCTGTTGCGAATTGAGGACATCGACACCACGCGCTGTCGTCCTGAGTTCGAGGCCGCGCTGATTGAGGACCTGGCGTGGCTGGGCATCGCCTGGGACGCCCCTGTCCGGCGGCAGTCCGACCACTTCGAAGACTATCACGCCGCCCTGTCGCGACTGGAGATCGACGGGCTGGTCTATCGCTGTTTCCGGACTCGCAGAGATGTCGCCCAGGCGATGGCGTCGGCGCCGCATGGCGCCATGGAGGTCTTCATCGGTGGGCCGCTGCCTGCGACAGAAGAATCCCGGCGATTGGCGGACGGCGAGCCCTTCGCGTGGCGGCTGTCCCTGGCGGCGGCGGCTCAAAAGCTGGGGGACCTGCAGAGTCTGACATTCACCGACAACGACACGCCGGTGACCGTCCAGCCCCAGCTTGGCGGTGACGTCGTGCTGGCGCGCAAGGACGTTGGCGTCGCCTATCACCTGGCCGTCGTCGTCGATGACGCGCTGCAGGGGATCACCCAGGTGATACGCGGCGAAGATCTTCGCGAGGCAACCCATGTCCAACGCCTGCTGCAGGCGATGCTCGACCTGCCAACGCCGACCTATCGTCATCATCCGCTGTTGCGCGACACCGAGGGCCGCAGACTGGCCAAGCGTGATCACGCCGAAACCCTGCGCAGCCTGCGCGAACACGGTATGAGCGCTCTCGATCTGAGGGGGACGTTGGGATTTGACTGAACGCGCCACGGCCGAAAAATCCAGGACGGACTGGCGCGCCCTGGGCGTTCTGGTGTTCGGCGCCTGTGTTATCGGTCTGGCGCCAATCCTTGTGCGCCTCACCGAGGCAGGCCCTGCGGCGGCAGGATTCTGGCGATATGCCTTCGCCATGCCCCTGCTTGCGATGCTGACGATCCGAACGACCGGTCGGATTGGCAAGCCGTCAAGGATTGCGCTGTGGGCCGGGGTGTTCTTCGCACTGGATATCGGCTTCTGGCACTATGCCGTGCACTTCACCTCCGTCACCAACGCCACGGTGCTGACCAACCTGACGCCGGTGGTTGTGACGGCGTTTGCCTGGATTTTCCTGAAGCAGCGCCCTGCCGGACTTTTCCTCGTGGCCGTTGGCGCGGCGGTGGCCGGTGCCTGGCTGATGGCGATCGAAAAGGGCAGCGGCGCGATTATCAATCAGCCGCTCGGCGATATGCTCGCCCTCATGACCGCGCTTTGGTACGCGCTCTACTTCCTTGCAATGGCGGAGGGTCGTCGGACCCAGAGCGCAAGTGAGCTGATGTTCTGGGTCAGTGTCGTCGGCGCACCGTTGCTGCTGATCGCCGCCGTAGCCTTGGGCGAGCCCCTGCTGCCGACCAGCGTCCTGGGGTGGTCCGCCGTCGCGGGCCTGGGCCTGATGCACGTGGGGGGTCAGGGTTCCATCGCGTGGGCCATGGGACGGCTGCCGACGTCAACCGCCTCGGTGGTGGTGCTGCTTCAACCCATTGTGGCGGCATGGCTGGGATGGTTGCTGTTCTTCGAGCCGATCGGTCGCCTGCAGGCGATTGGGGCCGTCGTCACTCTGCTGGGCGTTATCCTCGCCCAGTGGGCGTCGCGATCATCGTCGGGTCCAGCCCCCACGCCAGGCGCATCGCTTCCAAACGATCCAGCTTTGCGTTGAACGCGGTCCAGTCATCCGCCGCAGCGATCGGCGTCCAGATCGCCTCGATCTCGTCGATCAGCAGTTCCTCTGGTTCCGTGCGGGAAAAGTACGCGTGCTCCAACCGCTCCGGGCGAATGGCGGCGTGCGCGGCCAGGCACTGTCGGAACGTGACGAAAGGCTGCGTCGCGTAGAGATTTGCCCGGGGTCCGGCCAGGGCACGATCCTCACTGCCGCAGAACCAGTCGAAGAAGAACGGTTCCCAGCGCAATGCCTGGCCGCCCTCAGCCATGGCCTGGAAGGCTGACTGGACCAGGATGCCGTCGATCTCGTTGCCCTGCGTCGCCACACCCAGCCGGGCCAGCATGGCGTCCATCAGGGCGCGTCGGTAGGCCGGTCCGAAGCCGTTCAGGGCCTCAACCAGAGCGTCGGTGTTGCTCACCAGCGAGAAGCAGCCGGCCAGTTGCTGCAGGTTCCAGTGCACCGCCTCGGGCTGGCGGCCAAAACTGTAGAGCCCCTGGTGATCGAAATAGGCCGCCGTGAAGTTGGGGTCCGAGTGCGGCAGGAACCGGTAGGGGCCGTAGTCGAAACTCTCACCCGTCAGGTTCATGTTGTCGGTGTTGAGCACGCCGTGGACGAAACCCGCCGTCATCCAGCCGGCTGTCATTCGCGCGGCCCGTTCGACGACCGCCGCCAGCAGGGCCGGGGGCCGGTCACTCGCCCCCTCCAACTCGGGATAGTAGTTGGTGATCACGTGGTCGATCAGGGCGTCGATCCGAGCCTTGCTCTCGAAGTAAGCGTGGCGCTGAAAGCTGCCGAACCGGATGTGGCTGTGCGACAGCCGCACCAGCACCGCCGCGCGGGTCGGGCTGGGCTCATCGCCCCGCTCCAGCGCCTCACCGGTCTCGATCAGTGAAAACGACCGGGATGTCGGCACACCCAGAGCTTCCAGCATGGCCGTCGCCAGCACCTCGCGCATTCCACCCTTGAGCGTCAGGCGGCCATCACCGGCGCGCGACCAGGGCGTCTGGCCCGAGCCTTTGGTGCCGAGATCCAGCAGTCGATCGGTCCCGGCCTCGCGCAACTGTGCGAACAGGAAGCCACGCCCGTCGCCGAGGTCGGGATTGTACGACCGGAACTGGTGGCCATGATATCGTTGGGCCAAAGGCGGATCGATGTTGCCCGGCAGAGGCCGGAAGCGCCCGAAATGAGCGATCCATTCGGCGTCTGTCAGGGTGTCCAGACCCACACTCGCCGCCGCACGATCATTGCGGAAGCGCAGGATCGTCTGCGGGAAATCAGCGGCCGAAACCGGATCGCCAAACTCTGGCCCCAGCAAGGGAAACTGCGGGTCAGGACGATAGGCGGCGGACAGGGTCATCAAATCGCCGCCCTCAGGCGGCCACCAGTTCCCGCCGGACCCGTCGCGCATAGTCGTCCATCAGGCCAAGCGAGATGGCCTCAGGCTTGAAGCTGTACTCGCCGATCTGCGACACCGGCGTCACCTCGGCGGCGGTACCGACCACAAAGCACTCGGTGAAGCCCGCCAGCTCTTCGGGCCGGATATGACGCTCAACGACCGTCAGTCCCTTTTCCCGCGCCAGCTTGATCACCGTCTGGCGGGTGATCCCGTTCAGGAAACAGTCCGGCGTCGGCGTGTGGATGACGCCGTCCTGCACGAAAAACACGTTCGAGCCGGTGCTCTCGGCGATATATCCGCGGTAGTCGAGCATCATGGCGTCGGTGAATCCGTCCTTCTCGGCGGCGTGCTTGGAGATGGTGCAGATCATGTAGAGGCCGGTGGCCTTGGCATGGACCGGCTCCGTCTCGGGCGAGGGTCGCTTGTACTTCGCCCAGCACATCCGGATGCCCTTGGCGCGCTCGGCCGGCGAGAAATACGATGGCCAGTCCCAGACCGCGATGGCCACGTGGATTTTCGTATCCTGGGCCGACACGCCGATCATCTCGGACCCGCGCCAGGCGATCGGGCGGACATAGGCGTCCGTCAGGCCGTTCTTCGCACAGGTGTCGCGGCACGCCTGGTCAATCTGGGCCACCGTAAACGGGATCTCGAAGTCGAGGATGCTGGCCGAGTTGAACAGCCGCTGGGTGTGCGCCGTCAGCTCAAAGATTTCGCCGCCGTACATGCGCTCGCCCTCGAACACAGCCGAGGCATAGTGCAGCCCGTGGGTCAGCACGTGCACCTTCGCGTCGCGCCATGCCACGAACTGACCGTCCATCCAGATCCAGCCGTCGCGGTCGTCAAAGGGAACTAATGCCATAGGAAGCGGCCTCCTCTCGGTTGCCCTCTTGAACCGTCCCGCCACCCTCGCGTCAAACGAATTGGACCGCAGGCCAGTTTCAGCGGGCTGTTTTGCGCTATGGTCGCAGCATCCGGTCGAGGGTCCATGCCTGTTCGACGGGAGTGTTTCGAGGTTGAGGACGTCGATGAACGCTGCGGATGCCCCGCCCCGAAGTCGCCACCTGCTGGTCGTCGATGACGATGATCGCATCCGCGACCTGCTGAAGGAGTACCTGACCCGCGCCGGGTTCCGGGTGACCGGGGCGGCGGGCGGGGCTCCCGCGCGTCGGCTGCTGGCGACGCTGGATTTCGATCTGGCTGTGTTCGACGTGATGATGCCGGGCGAGGATGGCTTTTCCCTGACCCGATGGCTGCGGGAACAGCGCGCGCCGGCAGGCCGAACGCCTGTGCTGATGTTGACCGCGCTTGGCGAGGCCGTTGACCGGATCGAGGGCCTGAAAACCGGAGCCGACGATTACCTGGGCAAACCCTTTGAGCCCGAAGAACTGCTGTTGAGGATTGAGGCCATCCTGCGCCGGTCTCGTGAGGTTCAACCCGCCGGCGGCGTGTTGCGGTTAGGCCGCTGCGTGTTCGATCCCGAGCGGGGCGAACTCTTGAGCGCCGGCGAGCCGGTAAGACTGACCGAGGCGGAAGTGGCGTTGCTCCGCCATCTGGCGCGGACACCGCATGAGCCGGTGGATCGACTGGAACTGGCCCGCGATTCCGTCGACCCGTCTGGACGCGCCGTCGATGTTCAGGTGACCCGCCTGCGCCGCAAGATCGAAGACGACGCCAAGGCGCCGCGCTATCTGCAGACCGTTCGCGGGGTCGGCTACCGCCTGGCGCCGGACTGATGCGCCTGGCCTCCTCACCGCGCGTCTTCCTGCGCTGGCTCAAACGCAGGATGCCGGTGACGCTTTTCGGCCGGTCGTTGCTGATCATTGTGCTGCCTGTGGCGATCATGCAGATCGCCGTCACCTATGTGTTCTTTGACGCCCACTGGCAGACGGTGACGGCGCGGCTGTCCGAAGGGCTGGCCGGCGACATCGCCTGGGCGGTCGACAGCTATCAGGAAGACCCCAGGCCCGAGAGTTTCACCAGACTGGCCAAGCGGGCGGAAGACTCCATGAGCCTGTCCATCGCCCTGCAGTCGGGCCGGAAGCTGCCCGTACGCCGACGTGATCCGCCACCCCTGATCGAACCCTTCTTCGCGCCTATTGATCGCAGCCTGGAGCGGGCGTTGTCAGAACGCCTGGACGCGCCATTCTGGTTCGATACCACCCGCTATCCCGCCTATGTCGATATCCGGGTCGGCGTGCCCGGCGGCGTGATGCGCATCCTGGCACCCCGGGAACGCGCATTCGCCACCCAGGGCCACATCTTCGTGCTCTGGATGACCGTGGCGACGGTACTGCTGACCACCATCGCGATCCTGTTTATCCGCAATCAGGTGCGCGCCATCGAGCGATTGGCCAACGCCGCAGAGGCCTTTGGTCGCGGCGCCGACGTGCCAACCTTCAAGCCGCACGGCGCCCGTGAAGTCCGCCGCGCGGCCACCGCCTTCCTGGATATGCGCAGCCGCATCCAGCGGCACATCGAACAGCGCACGGCCCTGCTGGCCTCGGTCAGCCATGACCTGCGCACCCCGCTGACCCGGCTCAAACTGACGCTGGCCTTGAGCGAGCCCACCAGCCGCACAGCTGAGATGAAGCGCGACATGGTCGAGATGGAGCACATGATCGATGAGTACCTGGCCTTCGCCCGGGGCGAGGGCGGGGAAGCCGCCGAAACCCTGGCCCTGCGCCCCCTGATCGACACGGTCAGTCAAGGCGCGTTGCGGACCGGCGCCCAGGTCCGCGTGACCGCCGACCCGGATCTGATGGTGACCGTGCGGCCCAACGCCCTGAAGCGCGCTCTGGCCAATCTGATCATGAACGCCGCCGCCCACGGGGAACATGTCGAGGTCTGGGCTCACCGGGCTGCTGACGCGGGACTGGAGATCATCGTCGATGACGACGGACCCGGCATCCCGCCCGATCTGTACGAAGACGCCTTCAAGGCGTTCGGCCGCCTTGACGAAAGCCGCAATCAGAATGTGAAGGGCGTGGGCTTGGGCCTTGCCATTGCTCGCGACGTGGCGCGCGGCCATGGCGGCGATATTTTTCTGGGCACGTCGCCGCTGGGCGGCCTGCGGGCCACGATCAGGCTTCCCGGCTGAGGGCATTCATGCTCGGTTCATCGGCGACGACAATTCTTCAGGATCTGTTGGAGCCCCCCGCAATGCCCCACCTTCTTGCTGCTCTTCTCATTGCAACGGCTGCGACGCCCGCCCTCGCCGCCGATCCGGTTCAGGGGGATTGGCTGACGGTGGGCGGTACCGGAAAGGTTCGGATCGCGCCCTGTCCCGCCAGGCCAGAGCGGATGTGCGGAACCCTGGTCTGGCTCAAAGACCCCGCGGACGCGAAGCGGCTGGACGCCAACAACCCGGATCGCCAGTTGCAGTCACGGCCGCTTGTCGGACTGCCGATGATCCGCGACTTCAAGCAGGCTGCGGCGGGCCGCTGGACGGGCGGCAAAATCTACGATCCCGAGAGCGGCAAGACCTACGACAGCAAGATTGCGGTCAATGCCAATGGCATGCTGAAGGTTGAGGGCTGCATCCTGATGATCTGCCAGGCCCAGATCTGGAAGCGGAGTTAGGCGCCTAGTTCTTTCGACCGCCTGATCGCTGCGCCGACCGCTTCGCGCATCAGCACCTGCAACCCCTTGGGCCCAAGCAGCACGTTGAGGGCTGCCTCGGTGGTGCCACCGGGTGACGTGACCTGCCGACGCAGTTCCGTGGGCTCCTCACCGGCACCGGCCAATAGCGCCGCTGCGCCCGTTACGGTCGAGCGTGCCAGGTGGCTCGCATCCTCAGGCGACAGCCCGGCGGTGATCCCGGCCGCCTCCAGCGCCTCGATAAAGGCATAGAGATAGGCCGGCGCCGATCCCGATACCGCCGTCGCGGCGTGCATCAGATTTTCGTCAACCAGCGGCACGACGACGCCTAACGGCTCGAACAGCGCCAGAGCCGTCGCCCGCGCGACGGGATCATCCGCATAGATGCTGGCGGTCCCCTGCCCGATCGCCACCGCCGTGGTGGGCATTACCCGCGCCACGCGGCGACCCGCGAACGCCTGAGCGATATCGGCGGCCTTCACGCCCGCCGCGATCGACACCACCACCGCGTCCGGCGCCAGCAACGCCGACATCTCAGTGGCGGCTTCACGCCAGAGCTGCGGCTTGACGGCCAGCACGACGGTCCTGGCTATGGCGACCTCGGCATCCGAGGGATTGAGGTTGGCGCCCGCCGCGCCTGCCGCGAGCGCCGCCGGCCCCGGCGCAGGATCTCGGGCCATCAGGTCTGACGCGGGAAACGCCCCGGCCGCCAGCCAGCCTTCCAGCATCGCCCCGCCCATGCGTCCGGCACCCAGCATCAGTATCGGCGTGATCATGGTTGAGCCTTAGAGGTCAACGCCTGTCGCGTCATCCATCCCCTGCGACAAGCCTTGGACCTGGCCCTAAGCCTCGCCTACCGTCTCGAACATGCAGGCCGCGATGGCTTCCTGCGGAGTCTTGGCGCCGCGCAGCAGGAAGTCGAAGGCCGGGAAGAACCGGTCGGCCGCTTCAACAGCGACGTCGATCATGGCGGCGGCCTGCGCCAGGCTGGGCTGTTCGTTGGTCATCAGCGCCATGCCATTGCGGAAGATGATCTCGCCTTCTTCCCACAATTCGAAATGGCCCAGCCAGACGCGCGGGTTGATGGTGGCGATCAGTTCCTGGGCGGTCTGGTGCTGCGCCTTGGGCACCATCAGGTCCATCGACAGACACAGTTGCAGGGTGTCGCCCTCGGGTCGCCAGGCGAACCAGAGCTCATAGTCTTTCCAGTCGCCAGCCAGGGTGAAGGCGAGGTCGCCGTCCTCTGTGCGGTCGAAGGGCAGGTTTTCGGCCGTCAGGACGTGTTCGACGACGTCCAACGGGTCGTTGGTCAAGATGACGCCGTCATCAACCTGGGAGGTGTCCATCACGACGCCTTTCGACGCGGACGGGGTGCGGATGGCCGCCCCCGAATCGCCCGCAAAACTGACCCTAAACCGTTTCTTGATCCGGATGTCAGCGGGTTCTTCTGTAGGGCGAGCAGCGTTCGCCTGACATGCGTGTTGATCACCCTGTCTTGCCGCTCTTCTTCGGCTTGGCCGCCAGCTTCAGGGTTTCGATTTCCTGGCGCAGGGCGGCAACCTCAGCCTTCAAGGCGTCATGGTCTTCGCGGCGCACCAGGTCCATCTCGGCGACCAGACGGTCCGTCTGGCTGCGCAAGGCGGCCTTGGCTTCATCGCCCGCAGCCTGGGCCATGCCCATGGCGGCAGTGGTCAGCTTGGCGATCTCGTCGAGAATAGGGTTCTGGGTCTGCATATCTTCAATCTTGAGGCCAAATGGCCGTCCCGAGCCTCTATATGGCCTCTCGGGGGATGAAAGCGAAGACCTTCTCGGTTACATCGCCTTCACAACGTTGGAGTCACCCGACCGTGCCCGTACCCGAAATCGAACCGATCGTGCATATCGGGTCGTTCGCCCTGCAGTTCGGGCCACTGGCGATCCGCTGGTATTCACTCGCTTATATCGCGGGCATCCTGTTGGGATGGCGCTATGCGTCCGGCCTGCTGCGGAACACCGCTCTGTGGGCGCATCGCCCGGCCCCCTTCACCCCGTTGCAGATGGACGACCTGATCCTGTGGATCACCATTGGCATCATCGTCGGCGGCCGGCTGGGTCACGTGCTGTTCTACACACCCACCATGATCTGGCAGGATCCGATCGGGATATTCAAGACCTGGGAAGGCGGTATGAGCTTCCACGGGGGAGTTATCGGCGTCACCATCGCCATGGTCGCGTTCGCCTGGCGCAACAAACTGGACCTGCTGCGGATCGCCGATGTGATCGTCGCGGCCTATCCCATCGGCCATTTCCTGGGCCGCATCGCCAACTTCATCAACGGCGAGCTCTGGGGCCGCCCCACCGATCTGCCCTGGGGTATGGTGTTCTGCAATCCGGTGATCGAGCGCACCTACGGCGGCTGCCCGGCCGGGCTCGTGCCGCGCCACCCCAGCCAGCTTTACGAGGCGCTGTTCGAGGGGCTGATCCTGTTCGGCATCCTGCTCTGGGCCACGCACCGGGCCAAGCTGGGCAACCGCCGCGGCGTGATCGCGGGTCTGTTCCTGGCGTTCTATGGCGTGTTCCGGATCGCCATCGAGACCGTGCGACAGCCGGATTCGGGGCTGGAGCATCTGCCGCTGGGTCTGACCATGGGCATGATCCTGTCGATCCCGATGGTGCTGGGCGGGCTCTATCTGATCTGGCGTGGCATGCGTGAGCCCCTGCCGCCGGCCCTGGCGACCACCGCGTAACCCGGGGCCATGAGCTTGCGGGACCGGCTTGCAGCACAGATCATCCAGACCGGGCCGCTGACCGTGGCCCAGTACATGACCGCGTGCCTGCATGATCCGGACTTCGGCTACTACGCCACCCGACCGGCCCTGGGCGAGGATGGCGACTTCATCACCGCGCCGCTGATCAGCCAGATGTTTGGCGAACTGATCGGGGTCTGGGCGATCTCGGCCTGGCAGGCGATGGGCGCACCCGGCGTATTCCGGCTGGTCGAAATGGGGCCTGGCGACGGGACGCTGATGAGTGACCTGCTGCGCGCGGGGAAACTGTCGCCGAGGTTCCTGGCGGCGGCGGACGTGTGGTTGGTGGAGACCTCGGGGCCGCTGATTGCGCAGCAACGCGAGATGCTGGGTGACACTGTTCGCTGGACAGCCACCCTTGAAGGCGTTCCGGATGGCGCGCCGATCCTGCTGATCGCCAACGAACTGCTGGACTGCCTGCCGGTTCGCCAGTTCGTACGCACGCTGACAGGCTGGGCGGAACAGGTGGTCGGGTTGGACAAGGACGGCGCGCTGGGGTTCGGCCTCGTCCCGGCCAGCGGCGAACTGCCCGATGCCCGCGACGGCGCGGTTCTGGAGCGCTCCGGGCCGCAGGAAGCCCTCGGCGCCGCGGTCGGCGAACGGCTGGTGCGCGACGGGGGTGCGGCGTTGCTGATCGACTATGGGCGCAGCGAACCTGGCTTTGGCGACACCCTGCAGGCCCTGCGACGGCACGAAAGGGTCGATCCCCTCGCGTGCCCCGGCGAGGCGGACCTGACGGTCCACGCGGACTTCCCGGCCGTGATGGCGGCGGCGCAGGCCGGTGGCGCGCGGTCGGCCATCCTGCCTCAGGCCGCCTTCCTGGCCCGGCTGGGCATCGGCGAACGCGCCGAGGCGCTGGTGCGCGCGCGACCCGACAAGTCCGCACTGATCGGGCGTCAGCTGAACCGTTTGGTGGGCGGCGACCAGATGGGCCAGTTGTTCAAGGCCTGCTGTCTGCATTCCCCTGACTGGACGCCACCCGCCTTTGGGGACGCAGGATAGGCCTATGACCGACCTGCCCGTTCTGACGTCGCCGCTGTTAAACCTGTCTGGCATTCGTCATGCCTTCTTCACGCGCAAGGGCGGGGTTTCGACCGGCATTTATGCCGGGCTGAACGTGGGTGTGGGCTCGAAGGACGACCCTGACGCCGTGCGGGAGAACCGTCGCCGCGCCGCCGAGTATCTGGGCGGCACCCTGGTCACCGCCTACCAGGTCCATTCCGCGCGGGCGGTGACCGCCGAAGGCGCGTGGCCGGACGAAACGCCCCAGGCCGACGGGGTGGTCAGCGCCACGCCCGGCGTGATCTGCGGTGCCCTGGCGGCCGACTGCGCGCCAATTCTGTTGGCTGACGTGCAAGCCCGGGTCGTCGCCGCGGCCCATGCCGGCTGGCAGGGCGCGCTGCATGGCGTCGCCGAGGCAACCATCACGCGGATGATAGAACTTGGCGCGCGCCGCGATCGGATCGTCGCCGCTGTGGGTCCGTGCATCGGTCCCCCATCCTATGAGGTCGGCCTGGAGTACGTTCAGCGCTTTACCGACGTGGACCCGGCCTACGTCGCCTTCTTCGCCGCAGGCGCAGGGCCCGACAAGCGCCAGTTCGATCTGCCGGCCTTCGTTCTGGCTCGTCTTGAGGCCAGTGGCATCGCGGCGTGCGAATGGATCGGTCGCGACACCTGCGCCGAACCTGACCTGTTTTTTTCCAACCGCCGGGCCTTCAAGCTGGGCGAGCCCGACTACGGTCGATTGCTGTCGGCGATCACTCTCTCCTAGCCGCCAGCTATAGACTCAGGCGAGGCCGCTGATACAAGCGCGCACTGCTGCAAAGTTGGTCTTGGGGGTACGATGAAGCTGCTGGCTGGCAACTCGAATCGCACACTGGCCCAGGCCGTGGCGTCGCATCTCGATCTTCCCCTCACCCGCGCTCAGGTGAAGCGGTTCGCCGACAACGAGATCTTCGTCACGATCGACGAGAACGTCCGCGGCGAGGACGTCTTTGTCATCCAGTCCACCAGCTATCCCGCCAACGACAATCTGATGGAACTGTTGATCTGTATCGATGCGCTCAAGCGCGCGTCGGCGCGGCGGATCACCGCGGTGATGCCCTATTTCGGCTATGCCCGGCAGGACCGGAAGACCGGAGGCCGCACGCCGATTTCGGCCAAGCTGGTGGCCAATCTGATCACCCGCTCCGGCGCAGACCGGGTCCTGACCATGGATCTTCACTCCGGCCAGATTCAGGGCTTCTTCGACATACCAACCGACAACCTGTTGTCTGCGCCGTTGTTGGCGGCCGACATCAAGGAAAACCACACCAAGACATCGGAACTGATGATCGTCTCGCCCGATGTGGGCGGCGTCGTCCGGGCCCGCACGCTGGCGTCGCGCCTCAACGCTGATCTGGCGATCGTCGACAAGCGGCGGGCCAAGGCCGGCGAGAGCGAGGTGATGAACATCATCGGCGACGTCCAGG
>JANNFM010000315.1:0-5074 GCA_031379795.1 Alphaproteobacteria bacterium | reverse complement strand
GGGGGACCCGAAGGGTGGAGGGGGCGTTGCGGCGGCGCTGATGGCCGTTGCCATCACCTTGTTCTTCACACCGGCCGCCGCCGAGACCCTGACCCTGTCGGGGGTGCTCAGTGGTGCTGATCACCAGACCTATCGGGAGGTCCCGTTCCGGGTGCCTGCGGGCACGACCTCGGTCACGGTCGCTTTCGCCTACACCGGCCAGGACCAGAAGGCCGTCATCGACATCGGCGTGCGCGACCCACAACGGTTCCGGGGCTGGAGCGGGGGCAACAAGGCGACCTTTAGCCTGACCGAGACGTGGGCCACGCCCTCCTATCTGCCGGGGCCGTTGCCGGCGGGGACATGGAAGCTGATCCTGGGGGTTCCGAACCTGCGCCAGGGCTCCCGCGCGGACTATACGGCGACCATTACGCTGGATCGCGGCGGCGCGTTTCACGGCTTTACCGCCAGACCATTGAAGGATGCCCCCGGCTGGTATCGCGGCGATCTGCACCTGCACACCGGCCATTCCGACGGCGCGTGCGCCGCTCAGTCGGGCGCGAAGGCTCCGTGCCCGGTCTACAGGACCCTGGACGCCGCCGCAGCACGGGGTCTGGATTTCGTGGCGGTGACCGAGCACAACACCTCCAGCCATTTCCAGACGCTGGCTGAGCTTCAGCCTCACTACGACCGGCTGCTGCTGATTCCGGGCCGCGAGATCACCACGTTTCAGGGCCACGCCAACATCATCGGCATGACAGCGCCGCTGGATTTCCAGCTGGGCGGCCCGCGTGCGCCGACGTTCGCGCGGATCCTGGATCAGGCCGAGGCCGCCGGAGCCTTTGTGACGATCAACCACCCCAGCCTGCCGTCCGGCGAGGCGTGCATGGGTTGCGGGTGGACGGCGCCGGTCGATTTCCGCCGCATCGGGGCGGTGGAAGTGATCAACGGCGGGATCGCCAGCGGGCCGCTCTCGGGCGTGGCCTTCTGGGAGGCGCGGCTGAACGCGGGCTTTCGTCTAACCGCTGTCGGTGGATCGGACAATCATGACGCCATGCTGGTGCCGACCCGGGCCGCGGCGGTCGGGCGGCCGACGACGGTCGTCTATGCTGAGGCTCTCTCGCAGGACGCGATCCTGGCGGGCCTGCGGTCGAGCCGGGTCTTTATCGATGTGCAGGGCACCCCTGACCGCCTGCTGGACGCGACCTATGCGGGGGGAATCCTGACCGTGCGGGTTGCGCACGCCGCTGGCGGTACGCTGGTGCTCAAGGGTCCTGCCGCGCCGGAGGCCCCGCAGCCCGGACTCCTCGGCGAGGACGAGACCCGGACGGTCGAGATCCCGGCGGATCGCAAAGGCTGGGTGCGCGCCGAGGTGCGGGGGCCGGACGGGGCGTTGTGGCTGTTCGGAAATCCGGTCTATCTGACAGGGCCTTGAGCGTTGGGGAGCCGCGCGACGTGACCAACTATCGGATCGGGGTTGTGGGTCTGGGCCAGAGGATCGCCCACGTGCTGGCCGCCATGAAGGAGGTGGGCTGGGCGCTCGACGTGGTCGCCCACGTCGACCCGGCCCCGGTGGGCGCGCCGATCCTGGCGACGGCGGGCATTCCGGCTGGTCGGCCCTGCGCCGACATTCCCGAATTGCTGCGCCAGGGTCCCTTCGACCTGCTGATGCTGGGGGCGCCCAACCATCTGCATTTTGAGCATTTGATGGCGGCGCTGGATGTGGGCGTTCCGATCTTCGCCGAGAAGCCGATCGTTCGCACCGAGGACGAGACCGAGGCGCTGGCGCGGCGGCTGTCTTCGCAGGATGCGCCGCCAGTGTTTGTGGGCCTGGTGATGCGTTCGCTGCCGATCGTGCGCGAGGTGCAGGCGCGCGTCGCCCGGGGCGAACTGGGCGAGGTCATTTCCATTGACGCCACCGAGCATCTGCCGCCCGAGCATGGCGGCTATCTGGCCCGAAACTGGCGCCGCAAACAGGCATGGGGTGGGTCCTACTTCCTCGACAAGGTGGTCCACGACTTCGACATCTTCAGTATCATCGCCGGCGCCCGCCCGGCGCGGGTGGCGAGTTTCGGCGGACGCCGGATCTTCACGCCCGACCGCAAGGATCCACCAAGAACCTGGGAAGACGGCTCGGCCGCCTATGCCCTGCGCGACGCCGGCTGGGCCGGCGCCAACGACGCCTTCCAGTCGGATATGGACGTCACCGACCATCAGGTCGCCATCGTGGAATACGCCAATGACGTGCGGCTCTCGTTCCACGCCAACAGCCACGTGGCCCTGACCGAACGACGCTGGTACGTGGCCGGCACCGAAGGCACCCTGATCGCCGATCTGGTGCGCAACAAGCTGATGGTCCGCCGCGCCCTGTTCCGGGGAAAGCCGGAGAAGATCGAATACGGCGGCGTCACCGCCGACGCCCACAACGGGGCCGATCAGGCGATGGCGCTGGATCTTCTGGCGGCCCTGGAGGGGCGGGCTGGATTTCCGGTCACGCCCTATGACTCGCTGGAGGCGGGCTTGACGGTGATGGCTATCGACCGGGCGATGGACGAACGCCAGGTGATCGACTGCGGGCCGATGTGGGCACGGTATGATGCGGCGTGCGTCTCCGATTCAGCGCTTCAACGTCCATAGGCATTGGCCGCGAGTTCGCTGAGACCTTCATCAGATCGCGTGACGGATGCGCCGGCTCAGCCGCCGCCCGCCACGTCGCGCTGCAACCTGCGTGCGGCCAGGAAGAAATGCAGTCCGGCCCAGATATTGAACACGGTCAACACGGTGAGCGCGTGCACCAGGCCATCGCCCTCGCTCTCGCCCTGGCCGGCGAAGAAATCAGACAACGCACCGACAAACAGGGGCCCAAGCCCCATGCCGATCAGGCCTGCGATTAGCAGATAGACCGACACTGCCACGGCCCGGGTTTCGTCCCGGGCCAGCAGCTGGATCGCGGCAAAAGTCGGCCCGTAATAGAAGGTGGCGGCAAGCGTTGGCGCGGCAAACAGCACCACGGCCCAGATCGCCTGTTCCTGATGCAGGCCCAGCGCAAACAGGGGCGTTGAGACCATGAGCACAATGGCCGGCGTCACCAGGGTCCAGCCGACGCCGTGTTTGCGCACCCGGTCAGCCACCCACCCGCCGCTTAGCGACCCGAACATGCCCGAAAGCCCGATCATCACGCCCAGGATCAATCCCATGGTGGCGAAATCCCAGTCGCCGCCCGGCGTGCCCACGCCATGCACTCGGACAAAGTAGCTGACCTGAAAGCTGGCGAAGCCATAGGCGACGAACTGCAGGATCACACCGGCGGCGACCAGCTGCCAATACGTCGGCTTTGCAGCGAGTTCCTTGAACGCCTGCCGGAAGGTCAACTGGCCCGCCACGGGTTTGAAGGCCTGAAGGAACGGCGTGGGTTTGCGCGGCTCGCGGACCGTGAACCAGACCACGACGGCGAAGATCAGCCCCGGCGCACCGGCCATGAGGAAAGCCGCGCGCCAGTCGAAATGCTGCAGCACCCAGCCGCCGCCGGTGTAGGCGATAAAGGCGCCCAGCGGCACGGCCATGCCGTAGATCCCCAGCACGCCGGCGCGCTTCTCTGGCGGAAACAGGCTGGCCAGCAGGGACTGTGCGGCCGGCCCGGACCCCGCTTCCCCAATGCCGACGCCCACCCGGGCGGCGAACAATTGCGTGAAGTTGAGCGCGAGGCCGCAGGCGATCGTAAACCCCGACCAGACCGCCAGCGACAGGCCGATAATCCGGGGCCGATGCCAGCGGTCGGCCAGCAAGGCGATCGGCACGCCCAGCGTGGTGTAGAACAGGGCGAAGGAAAACCCCGTCATCAGGCCGATCTGCGTGTCCGTCAGGTTGAGGTCGTTTTTGATCGGTTCCGCCAGGATCGACATGATCTGGCGGTCGAGGAAGTTCAACAGCGTCACGACGAAAAGCACGCCAAGGGCGTATCTGGCGTAGGCCGCATTGGCGCTGGCGGAGCCAAGCGCGTCGGGCGCGGCGGATTGATCGGTCACAAGCGTTCCCCTGGCCGGCGCGTTGGCCGGCATGATCCCGCGCCGTTCGGGCCGGGGCTCGACGGCAGCCTAACGCGAACTTCGCGCGGGCTGATACTGGTGGAATCGGGAGTTGGGTGGTGACGAGCTGAATTGGGGTTGATCCGCGAACATGCCGCGTGAGCCCAGGCGCGGGTGCGCCTCGACCTGTTCGGGTGGGTTTGCGGTGGTGCTTCAGACGCCTGCGCAGACCGGAGTCAGCGTCGCGGGGGACCGGTGGCGCGGCGAAGCGGCGGGGCGGTCAGAACTGAAGGCGACGTGCTGGCCGCGAGCCGGGTCCGGAGGTCGCCGGCCGGTCTGGGCAGCGGCGTGGCGACCGGGGCCGGCGACTGGGCCGGGGCCGAGGAGAGTTTCGCCAGCAACTCGCGCAGGGTGAGCAGGGCTGCCGGGGCCGGACCGGGCAACAACGCGGCGTCGGCCGCCACCGTCTCGAGGGCATTGAGCAACAGGGGCACGCTGGCCCGCTCGGTCTCACGGTCGCGCTCGCGTTCGACGGGCTCGGCGCGGAGGTGATGGTCGGAGGATTCGCGTTCGGAAGGTTCGCGTTCGGCGCGGTCGCCTCCGGACGTCGCCTCCAGACGGACAGGCTGGGCCTGGCGCAGCCGAAGCTGCAGCGCGATGCTCATGCGTACCGAGAAGAAGCAGCGGTCAAACCGCTCATAGGCGTCAAGCATCGCCTTGCCCTGCGCGCGCTCGGCCTCGGCCCCGAACGCCATGCCCAGGCGATAGGCGCACCGGGTCAGCGCATCGAGCATGTCAGCCTGGGGAACGGGTGCGGTCATTGAGAACATATATAGAACACTAGAAGGTGGTCGTCAAGCTTTGAGGCGACGAAATGTGGGTAGCACACGATATGTCCGGTTTTCGTGGCAGACGATCTGTCCGGTTTGGCCGGGGTGGATCTGATGCATGCGGAGATACGGATGGCACGGATTGGCGAGGCGATTGGTCGCTACAAGCGCGGGGGGATGAGCTGCGTTGAGGCGGGGGAGCTGTTGGGGATGAGCGAGCGGCATTTTCGTCGTTTGCGG
>JANNFM010000292.1:0-5089 GCA_031379795.1 Alphaproteobacteria bacterium | reverse complement strand
TCGATGGTGAAGTAGGTCGGCGTGTCCGGCGCATCCTCCGGCGCGATCGTGCGCATGTGGACAAACTCTGGCGCCTCAACCGCCGGGTCTTCCAGCACCTTGCCCTCGGACGACGAGTGCAACAGGTTGGCGTCGACGCTGAACGGCGCCTCGCCGCGCTTGTCCTTGGTGATCGGGATCTGGTGCTTTTCGGCGAACTCCAGCAGCGCCTCGCGGCTCTTGAAGTCCCAGTCGCGCCAGGGGGCGATGACGTGGATGTCCGGCTCCAGCGCATAGTAGGCCAGTTCAAACCGCACCTGATCATTGCCCTTGCCGGTCGCCCCATGGGCCACGGCATCGGCACCCACCTTGCGCGCGATCTCGATCTGTTTCTTCGCGATCAACGGCCGCGCGATCGAGGTGCCCAGCAGGTACTGGCCCTCATAGACCGTGTTGGCGCGGAACATCGGGAACACATAGTCGCGAACAAACTCCTCGCGGACATCCTCCACGAAGGCGTTCTCTGGTTTCACGCCCAGAGTGATGGCCTTCTGCCGTGCCGGCTCGACCTCCTCACCCTGACCCAGATCAGCGGTAAAGGTCACCACCTCGGCACCCAGCTCGGTCTGCAACCACTTGACGATGGTGGAACTGTCGAGCCCGCCGGAATAGGCGAGGACGACCTTCTTGACGGGCTTTAGGGCCATGGCGAGGGAGAGCCTTCAGGACAGAAATGACGACATGTCGGCGCGTTTAAGGGCCAACGCGGCGGCGGCGCAAGTCAGACGGTGACCTGCGTCCCCATCTCGACCACGCGACCCGGCGGGATCTTGTAGAAATCCGTCGGGTTGGCCGCGTTGCGCATCAGGAAGATGAACAACTTATCTTGCCAAAGGGGCATGCCCGACTGGGCCGAGGGTACCACGCTTCGTCGGCCCAGGAAGAAGCTGGTGGCCATGATGTCGAACTTCAGGCCCTGTTTGCGACACAGCCCCAGCGCCTTGGGAATGTTCGGGCTTTCCATGAAGCCGTAGCCGATGATGACCTTCTTGAAGTCGTCATTGACCGCCGAGATGGTGATCCGGTCGTCGTCACGCACCCTGGGCGTTTCGGCGGTGTGCAGCGTCAGGATGATGTTCTTCTCGTGCAGCACCTTGTTGTGCTTGAGGTTGTGCATCAGGGCGACGGGGGCGGTGTCCGGGTCCGAGGTCAGGAAGATCGCCGTGCCGGGTGCCCGGTGCGGCGCGCGGGCCTTCAGGATATCGACCAGCTCGCCCAGCGGCACGCTGTCGCGGCGGCTCTTGTCGGCCAGGATCGCAGCACCCCGGTTCCAGGTCCACATCACCACCACCATGCACGCCCCCAGCGCCAGCGGCATCCAGGCCCCGTGGAAGAACTTCAGCAGGTTCGAGGTCATGAACGCCAGATCGATGGCGCCGAACACGGCCACCGCGGCGACCGCCTGCCAGAGCGGCCGCTTCCACATGTAACGGATGATGTAGAAGAACAGCAGGGTATCGACAAACATCGAGCCCGTCACCGCGATGCCATAGGCCGACGCCAGGTTCGACGAGGACTTGAACAGGAACAGCAGCAACAGCACGCCGACCATCAGGAAGGTGTTGACCTGCGGCACATAGATCTGGCCGGCCTGGGTCTCGCTGGTGCGGCGGATGTCGATGCGCGGGAAGAGGCCCAACTGCACCGCCTGCTGCGTCATCGAGAACGCGCCGGTGATCACAGCCTGGCTGGCGATCACCGTCGCCGCCGTCGCCAGCAGCAGCACCGGCCAATAGGCCACCTGCGGGATCATGTCGAAGAAGGGGTCCAGCCTGGCCTGCGGGTTGGACAACACCAGCGCGCCCTGACCCAGATAGTTCAACACCAGAGCCGGCAGTACCAGCACCACCCACGCCGCGCGGATCGGCCCCTTCCCGAAGTGGCCCATATCCGCATAGAGCGCCTCGGCCCCGGTCACTGCCAGGAACACGCTGCCCAGAATGATGAAGCCCAGGAACCCGTTGTCGATCAGAAACAGCAAACCGTAGTGCGGTGAAAGGGCCCGGAAAATCGAGAGATCGTCGGCGATGTGATACACGCCCAGCCCCGCCAGCGTCAGGAACCACAGCGCCGTAATCGGTCCGAAGTACCGCGCCATGCTGGCCGTCCCGCGCGACTGGACCAGAAACAGCGAGATCAGGATCCCCGCCGAAATCGGCAGCACATAGGGCGCTAGCATTGTGCCCATGCCGGGCGCCTTGCCAATACCCTCGACCGCCGACAGAACGGACATCGCCGGCGTGATGATGCCGTCGCCATAGAACAACGCTGCACCGACCATCCCCAGCACAAAGATCACGGTGGACCGGCCACCCGGACTGACCCGCTGCGCCAGCGCCATCAGGGCCAGCGTGCCGCCCTCGCCCTTGTTGTCTGCCCGCATCAGGAAGACGACATACTTGATGGTAACGATCAGGATCAGCGCCCAGGTGATCAGCGAGACCACGCCCAGCACGGCCAGTTCACCGCCGCCGCCGCCCTTGCTGTGGCTCAGCGCCTCGCGCATGGCGTAGAGCGGGCTGGTCCCGATGTCGCCGAACACCACGCCCACGGAGCCGAGCGCCAGCGCCCAGAACTTCTCCTTGGTCGGGGAATGCGACGGGTCTTCCGGCGCCTTGTCGGCGTCGACGGCCGTTTCAGCCATCTGATATCTCCGAGGGGGTTGAACAAACCCCTCCAGGCGGCCCTATGCCGCAGTGGCGGGCGCGATACACCCAATCTGCACGCCGTACAATCGCGACATCGTTCAATGTCGCAATCACCTTGAAACGAACTGCGCCCGCTCTAGTTTCGGGGCGATTAACCCCGGAGACCCTGATGGATCGCAAACTGGCGCTGGTAACGGGGGCCTCGGCCGGTATCGGTGCGGCCTTTGCGCGAATTCTGGCTGGTCACGGCTATGATCTGGCGCTGACAGCCCGACGCACCGAACGGCTGGATGCGCTGGCCGAGGAGATCCGCCATCGGTTCGGTGTCGAGACCCTGACGGTTTCCGCCGACCTGGCCGAGGCCGAGGCGCCCGGACAAATTCTCGACCACCTGACCGCGCACGGCCGGTCGGTGGACGCCCTGATCAACAACGCCGGCTACGGGCTCACCGGAACCTATGCCGAGACCCTGTGGTCGGACCAGGCCGCCTTTATCCAGGTGATGATGACCGCGCCGTCGGAACTGGCCCATCGGGTGGTGGGGGGCATGCGCGAGCGCGGATTTGGCCGGATCGTGAACGTGGCGTCGCTGGCGGGCCTCTTGCCGGGCTCCAGCGGCCACACGCTCTATGGCGCCACCAAGGCCTATATGATCCGCTTCTCGCAGAGCCTGCATGTAGAGCTGGCCGGCGATGGGGTCCATGTCACCGCGCTCTGTCCCGGGCTGACGTACTCCGAGTTCCATGACGTGAACGGCACCCGCGCCCAGTACAGCGCCGCCGTTCCCCCCTGGATGTGGCAGGGCGCCGACGAGGTCGCCGCCACCGGCTATGAGGCGGTCGAGGCCAATCGACCGATCTGTGTTCCGGGGGCCCCGAACAAGGCCATCGCCGCGCTGACCAAGATTATCCCCGAGGACTGGTCCCTGGCCCTGATGGCGTCGCAAAGCACGCGACTTCGCGGCGGGTGAGGGTACGACGCTCTGAAACGCGCTGTGATCTCTCTCGTCATCCCGGCCGCAAGCCTGCGGAAGCAGGCTGGAGAGCCGGGACCCAGAGCGGCGCGCCGGGCCCTGGGTCCCGGACAAGCGCGTCGCGCTTTCCGGGATGACACGGATTGGGGAGATGAATCGTGACCAAGGTGAAAGTGCCCGCCGGCAAGGGTGTGCGCGCCGACTATGACGCGATAGAGACGCGGATCGCGATCTGAGTTCAACGGATCCCATCTGGAGGAACGCCCATGTCACCCATCCCCAAGCGCGGCCTGGTCGCGGTCACCGGCGCGGCCGGATTCCTCGGCGGCTGGGTCGTCCGTCAGCTGCTGGACCGGGGCTATCGTGTGCGGGCCTGCGTACGCAACGTCGACGATCTGGCGCGGACCGGTTTCCTGCGCGCCATGCCGGGCTTTGCGTCGGGGCGCCTGACCCTGCACAGCGCCGACCTGGATCAGGACGGCTGTTTTGATGAGATCTTCAAGGGCTGCCATGGCGTCGCCCATATCTCTCACGTCAGCGGCTATGACGATCACGCCTACATCACCCGGGTCTGCGACCATGTGATCGCCAGCATCAACAACTCCGGATCGGTGACACGCGCGGTGGTCACCTCCAGCATCGCGGCCGTGATCTCCGAGGCCGACCTGGCTGAAATCACGCGGCGGCCGGTCTTCTTTGAGGGCCGCTATCCCGACGAAATGAACCCCAAACGCACGCCCGAGCGGGGCCAGGGTTATTCGATGGCCAAGCTGGTCGCGGAACGCGCCTTCGCCGAGGCCGCCGAACTGAGCGGCGCGTGGGACGCCATCACCTGCTGCCCGGGCGATAATGTCGGGCCGATCCAGTCCGCGCATCAGAAAGACATGGGGCCCTGGCAGCACCTGATCGAGGGCATGCTGAAGGGCAAGCTGGTCCAGAACGGCGCCTATCGTCCCTGGTTCACCGTCGACGTCCGCGACGACGCGGCCTGTCACATCGGGCTGCTGGAAAGCGCCGACGTGGAAAACGGCGAGCGGTTCATCGCCTGGTCCACCGACGCCCGCAATGTCGAGGACATCTGCGCCGACATCGACCGGCTGTTACCCGAACTGGCGCACGACACGCCGACGGTGGTTGATCCGTTCCCCGACCATATCCGGGCCCGCGAGGCGAAGTTCCGTCGAATCTGGGCCGGCGCCGACCTGCGCAACGACCGCATCCGCGCGGTGACAGGCGTGGATTTCCGGCCGTTGGACGAGTCGATCCGCGATTGCGTCGAGTCGCTGCTCTCGGTGGCAAATGTCGAGGTGAAGCGTCGCGCGGACGCTGCCTAGCCACGAGGGCGGCGACCTCGGGTTCACCAGACCACCAATACGCTGTCATCCCGGCCGCAGGCCTGCGCGAGCAGGCTGGAGCGCCGGGACCCAGG
>JANNFM010000285.1:0-2248 GCA_031379795.1 Alphaproteobacteria bacterium | reverse complement strand
AGTGAACCCCTGAAGTGAGACTGGAAAACTGGGGACCGTAAGTCGTGCGTGTCCCCACTTTCATGTCTTCCCAGCCTGCGAACGCGGCCTTCAACGGGTTGGCCAATACGGCGTCATCGCGACGCGTCCACAGCGCAAGGCTCGGCTCAGGATCGCCCCGACCCATGGCCTGCACCGCGGCGCGGCTGGCGGCGACGGCGGCGTCGAAGTCGTTCGGCGGCATCCTGGATACTCCGGAAACTCTGGCGGGCGCTCTATTGCAGAAAGGCCTCGAGCCGCACCCGGCCGGCGGCGAGATCGACGGCGCCGATGGCCCAGATCTGCCGCGCATTGACCCAGGCGTAGGCCTCGTGGGCGGTGATGAGGGTGACGTTCTCGGAAAGGTCGATCATCGCGGCGTCGGCGCGCAGCACCCCCACGCCGCCGGCGGCCAGCGCGATGCGCGCGCCGTCGGCGGTCTCGATCACGGCGCGGAGGTTAAGCTCGAGACGGCCATCGGGGCGCATGTAGGCGTGGTCGACGCCGCGAATGTGGCCGGCGATGCGCCCGGTCATCGGGCCCTCGAACCCGCCATCGAAGCGCGCGCCCTGGGGCGGGATAGGCTTGGCGCCGCTGAGAATGGCGTCGAACTCGACGCCGAAGCCGACCGTGCCGGTCAGGGCCGCATCGTAGGCGTAGATCAGTTCACCGCGCATTGGGGGCTTGTTCCTTTTCGTTGAGCGTCATCCCGCGACGAGTTCGCCGGACCCAACGATTTAGCCAACGAGGTTCCAAGCGGTTAGGACACGGCGCGTGAACGCCGGCACCACTGCGGCGGAAGCATGGGGCCCGCGAACAAGTCGCGGGATGACGTTTCTCAATAAAGCCGCGTCGTCGGGCCGCCGTCCAGCGGCAGCGCGACGCCGTTGATGAAGCTCGACTTGTCCGAGAGCAGATATTCGATGGCGTCGGCCACTTCCTGGGATTCGCCCAGCCGGTTCATGGCGCTGTGGCGGGCGATGATCTTCACGAAGAGCTCGGGCTCGGCCTCGACGTAGGGATCCACCATCTCGGAGTGGCAATAGCCGGGGCAGAGCGCGTTCACCCGCAGGCCCTGTTGCGCATAGTCGACCGCCGCAGACTTGGTGAGGCCCACCACCCCGTGCTTGGCGGCCGCATAGGCGGAGTGGCCGATGTCGCTGCCTTCCAGGCCCAGGATCGAGGCGATGTTGACGATGGCGCCGCCGCCGGAGGCGAGGATCGCGGGGATCTCGAACTTCAGGCTCATGAAGACCGAGGTGAGGTTGGTGTTGATGACCGCGTGCCAGTTCTCCTCGGGCATGTCGGCCACTGCGAAGAACGGATCGCCCGCGATGCCCGCGTTGTTGACCGCCCCGTCGAGCCGCCCGAAACGGTCTACCGTGCGCGCCACCATGGCCTCAACGTCGGCGCGCACAGTGATGTCGCCCTGGATGAAGAGGCCCTCGCCGCCGGCGGCCTTCATCCGTGCGACGACGGCCTGACCCTGTTCCTCGCGCCGTCCCGTAATCGCCACCCTGGCCCCCTGGGACGCCAGCGAAATCGCCGCCGTCGCCCCGAGGCCGGAGGTGCCGCCGGTGATCAGGATCACCTTGTCTTTGAAATTGCTCATGGTTGGGTTCCTTGGGATGAGGTCTGATCACGCTCGCGAAGGTTTGGTTTCCACGAGTATCTCGCGGTAGCGGGACGTTCCGATGTTGGCGACACGGTGGGTTACGGGCATCGCGAAGCCGTTGAAGGCCTCGGAGACGATTGTGATCGTCTCGCCCTGGAGTTTCAGCTCGAAGACCGCGCCGGTCTCCACGTCGAATTCGCCCAGCACGGCGCCCGCCGCGTCTGAAAGCGCGAGCCGTGAGCCCTCGGTCACGTAGTACATATAGTCGTGATCATGGGTGTGGATCGGACTCGCCTCGCCGGCTTCAAGAATGAAGTCCCAGACAATGATCTGATCGTTCTCGAAGAGACGCTGTGATCCGATGCCGGACATTTGTGTATCTCCCGGTGGTGGCGGCCTCGACCGCCATTCGGTGCGACGCCGTTTGATCTTCAATGACCCGCGCAGTCCGCGAAGGTGGGCTCGCTTATCGCCTGTCTCTCACTTCAGATGCTCCGGCAGCTCGACCCAGGGGCCGAGGCCGTCGTGGTTTTCGGGAAGGGTTGCGAGGTGGTCGACGAGGCCGAAGGCTTCGAAGGTTTCGGCCAGCGGCACATCGCCGCGCCAGTGCAGCAG
>JANNFM010000184.1:0-1628 GCA_031379795.1 Alphaproteobacteria bacterium | reverse complement strand
TCACCAAACTCCTCTCCGAGGGTGCCGACAAGGCCGGTGCCTTGCAGAGCGCAATTTTCAACAGCGCCAACTTCTCAAGTATCGCCACTGACGCGAATGGCGTCATTCAGATCTTCAATGTGGGCGCCGAGCGCATGCTGGGCTACACGGCTGCGGAAGTGATGAACAAGATCACGCCGGCCGATATTTCTGACCCCCAGGAACTGATCGCCCGCGCCAGATCGCTCAGCGTTGAACTGGGCACCGCCATCACGCCGGGGTTCGAGGCCCTGGTGTTCAAGGCCTCCCGCGGCATCGAGGACATTTATGAGCTGACCTATATCCGCAAGGACGGCAGCCGGTTTCCGGCCGTCGTATCGGTCACGGCCTTGCGTGACGACGATGGCGACATCATCGGCTATCTGCTGATCGGCACGGACAACACGGCGCGCAAGCTGGTCGAGGAGGAGCAGAAGAAGTCCGACCAGAAGCTGCGCGACCAGCAATTCTATACCCGATCGCTGATTGAATCGAACATCGACGCCCTGATGACCACCGATCCGGCCGGCATCATCACCGACGTCAACAAACAGATGGAAGCGTTGACCGACTGCACCCGCGACGAACTGATCGGCGCGCCGTTCAAGGACTTCTTCACCGACCCGGATCGCGCCGAGGCGGGGATCCGGCGGGTTCTCGGCGAGAAGTCGGTGACCGACTATGAGCTGACGGCCCGCGCGCGAAATGGTCGCGAGACTTTCGTGTCCTACAACGCGACCACCTTCTATGACCGCAACCGCAAGCTGGAAGGTGTGTTCGCCGCCGCCCGCGACGTCACCGAGCGCAAGCGCGTGGAGTTCGAGCTCCAGCAGGCCAAGGCCATCGCCGAAAGCGCCAGCCGCACCAAGTCTGACTTCCTGGCCAGCATGAGCCACGAGATCCGCACCCCGATGAACGCCATCATGGGCATCGCCGACCTGCTGGCGAAGACCCCGCTCTCGGAAGAGCAGGACAGGTATGTGCAGATCTTTCGCCGGGCGGGCGATAATCTGCTGCATCTGATCAACGACATTCTCGATCTTTCCAAGGTCGAGGCCTCGCAACTGGACCTCGAACAAACCAGCTTTGCCTTGATCGACCATCTGGAGAAGGTGATCGAGATCGTGGCCGTCAGGGCGGAAGAGAAAGGCCTCGATCTTAGCTGGAGTGTCGCGCATGGCGTGCGCAATGACCTGATCGGCGACCCCACGCGATTGCGCCAGGTGCTGCTCAACCTGGTCGGCAACGCCATCAAATTCACCGAAGCCGGGTCGGTGGTCCTGCGGGTCGAGCGCGATGAGGCCTTCAACGGAACCGATCCGCTGCGGTTCATCGTGACCGATACTGGCATCGGCATCCCCGGCGAAAAGCTGGGCCGGGTGTTTGAACGGTTCACCCAGGCCGACACCTCCACCACCCGCCGGTTTGGCGGCACGGGCCTGGGTCTGACCATTTCAAAGCGCCTCGTTGAACTGATGGGCGGGCGGATCTGGGCCGAGAGCCGACCGGGAGAGGGCAGTACGTTTTCCTTCACCGTGCCCTTTGAGGCCAGCTCCGCGCTGAAGCGCCCCGAGGTGACCCCCGTCAATGGCGACCCGGGTGCCGAGGTT
>JANNFM010000175.1:0-1901 GCA_031379795.1 Alphaproteobacteria bacterium | reverse complement strand
CCCCTCGCGCACATCATCGAACGTGTCGCCATAGTCCGACAGCAGGCGGACAAACACGTCCACCCGGCCACTGGAACTCTTGGGATTGGCGCGGGCCGACACACCGGCAGGCAGCTTCAGCCGCTCCTGCAGTTCGGCGATGTAGACGCAGCCGCGTTCCAGCACTGCGCCGCGCGTGAGGTCCAGCTCGTGCATGGCCACTTCGGCGATCCGGTCGCGCACGGTGCCGTGCCTGGGCAGGAACGAGGCGCGCACCCGCCAGCACCGGCCCGCCAGCCGCAGGTCGAGGCTGGCCGGTTGCACCTGATCGGCGTCGAACGGCGTCGCCGAGGTGATCGCGCCCTGTTCGATCAGGGCATCGATGGACTGGCAGGGCAGGATGCCCGGGACGGGGAATGCGCTCATGGGCGACGGAGCCTTAGCCGAGAACACGGGCGTGGCAAGGAAAAGGCCACCGCAGAAGACGCAGAGAGGCGCAGAAAACGCCACGCTCGCGCAGCGACCTCACATTTCGGCCACCGCTGGCAGGGACATCTACGCCTTCTGCGCCTTTCTGCGTACTCTGCGGTCCCTCATTCAGGCCGCTTCGCGGGAACCGGACCTTGACGGCCCTGTCGCTGCCCGTCATGCCGCAGGCCGTACTTCAGGGAGGCTGTCATGGCGGAAGATCCGCGCAATTGGGAACCCGAGACCCAGGCGGTCCGCGGGGGCCTGATGCGTACGCCGCACGGCGAGATCTCCGAGGCGCTGTTTCTGACGCAGAGCTTTGCCTATGACAGCGCCCAGGCGGCGGATGACCGGTTCGCGGGCGGGCCAGGGTTTATCTATCAGCGGTTCGGCAACCCCACGACCCAGATGTTCGAGGACCGGCTGGCGCTGATGGAAGGTGCCGAACAATGCAAAGCGACCGCGTCCGGCATGGCGGCGGTGCAGCTGTCGCTGATGGGGCTGTTGCGGGCCGGCGACCACCTGATTGCGGGCCGGGCGCTGTTCGGGTCGTGTCGCTGGATCATCTCGGAGTGGCTGCCCCGCTTCGGCGTCGAGACCACCTATGTGGACGCCACCGACCTTGAAGCCTGGAAGAACGCCGTGCGGCCCAACACCAGGGTGTTCCTGGTGGAAAGCCCGGCCAATCCGCTGCTGGAGGTCACCGCCATCGGCGCGGTGGCCGAGATTGCCCACGCCGCCGGCGCCAAGCTGGTCGTCGACAATGTGTTCGCCACCCCGATCTTCCAGAAGCCGCTGGAGCTGGGGGCGGACATCGTCGTCTATTCCGCCACCAAGCATATCGACGGCCAGGGTCGGGTGCTGGGCGGGGCGATCCTGGGGGCCAATGAGTTGATGAACCAGGCCTACAAGGACATGCATCGCCACACCGGCCCGGCGCTGTCGCCCTTCAATGCCTGGGTGCTGCTGAAGGGGCTCGAGACGCTGGACCTGCGGGTTCGTCGCCAGACCGAGACGGCGGGCCGGGTCGCAGACGCCATCGCTGCCCATGCGCGCGTCAAGCAAACAATCTATCCGGGTCGCCCGGACCATCCGCAGGCGGCCCTGATCGCCAACCAGATGACCGGTGGCGGCAATGTCATTGCCTTTGACTTAGGGGATCGCGCCTCGGCCTGGCGGTTCCTGGATGCCCTGCAGATCGTCGACATCTCCAACAATCTGGGCGACGCCAAATCCATGGCCACCCACCCCTGCACCACCACCCACCGATCGATGCCCGAGGCCGAACGCCTGGAAATCGGCCTGACCGAGGGCTGGGTGCGGATGAGCGTCGGCCTGGAAGGCCCCGGCGATCTGGTGCGCGACGTGTCGCGGGCGCTGGACGGGGCTTAAGCATTTCCTTTCCCGCAAAGCGGGAGAGGGGGACCGTCGGCCGAAGAGCCGATGGTGGAGAG
>JANNFM010000170.1:0-5849 GCA_031379795.1 Alphaproteobacteria bacterium | reverse complement strand
TGATCGGGGTCTGGCGCTTGGACCCTTTTCGCTCGACATCGGCGCCGGCGAGATCGTGGCGCTGGTGGGACCATCGGGTTGCGGCAAGTCCACGGCCTTGCGGTTGCTGGCAGGGCTGGAACCGCCGACGCGCGGGACAGTGACCCGGGCGGCCGGACGCGGCGAAACGGCCGTTGTCTTTCAGGCACCGACGCTGGCACCCTGGCTGTCGGCTCAGGCAAATGTCGCCTTGCCGCTTGAACTGGCCGGTACGGCGCGGCCCGAGGCAAGGCGACGCGCCGACGAGGCCCTGGCCCGCGTGGGCCTGAGCGGCGCGGAAGCCGCGCGGCCGGCGCAGTTATCGGGCGGCATGGCGATGCGGGTGTCGCTGGCCCGCGCGCTGGTCACCAGCCCCAAACTGCTTTTGCTGGACGAACCGTTCGCGGCACTGGACGAGATCACCCGGCGGTCTCTGGCCGACGATGTGCTGGCGCTTTGGGCGGCGACAAAGCCTGCGATCGTCTTCGTGACCCACAATGTCGAGGAGGCGGTCTACATGGCGTCCCGCGTGGTGGTGATCAGTCGCGGCCCCGGCCGGATCGCGGGTGACTTTGCCGTCGAAGGCCAACTGCCGCGCCCGCCGCATTTCAGGACCCAGGCCAACTTCCGCGCGACTGTGGAAATGGTGTCCGACGCCCTGGCGCATGGCGTCGCGGCATGAACCGTCTCGCGCCGCTTCTGTTGATCGCCATCCTGCTGGGCGGCTGGGAGATCGCCTGTCGGGTGATGCAGGTGCCGGTCTATTTCCTGCCGCCGCCGTCCGCTGTGGCCGTGGCCTTGGCAGAACACTGGCCAGCTCTGGTAGCGGCCTCCTGGCGGACGCTATCGGTGGCGTTGATCTCGCTGGTGCTGGCCAGCCTGATCGCCCAGGCGCTGGCGATCCTGACCGCCGTCAGTCCGTTTCTGGACCGCGCCATCCGTCCGCTGGCGTCGGTCGTGCAGGTGACGCCGGTGGTCGCCATAGCGCCCCTGGTGCTGATCTGGGCCGGCCTCGATCATCCGGAGCGCGCGCTGGTGACACTGGCCGTGCTGGTGGCATTCTTCCCGATCTTCTCCGGGGCCACGGCGGGCCTGCGCTCGGCCGACCCGGATCTGGAGCGACTGTTCGCTCTCTACGGTGCCGGGCGCTGGCAGCGGGTGGTGCGGCTTCGGTTGCCGTCGGCAGTGCCGTTCCTGCTGGAAGGCCACAAGGTCGGTGCGGGCCTGGCGCTGATCGGTGCGGTGGTGGCCGAGTTCGGGGCTGGGTCTGGCGGGGTTCGCGGGCTGGCGTGGCAGATTCTTGACGCCGGCAACAAGCTGCAGACCGACCGTATGATCGCTGCTCTGGTGGTTCTGGGGGCCATGGGTGTGACCCTCCACGCCGTGCTCGAGGCCATTGAGCGCGCAGGCCTGAAATGGTGGCGCGGCCGGTAACTATTTCGCCGCCGCCGTAGTCATGTCGAGATCAAAGCGGATGGGCACCCGCACCTTGCCCCCGATGGATGGCAGCCCTTCATCAGTCCACACGCTGAGCCGAAACGCCGAGGAAAGGCGAATGGCCGCATCGCCATAGCCAAGACCCGAAGGCGTCTCGGTCTGTGCGACACAGCCGGAGAGCGCGCCTTCAGCGACAACCTGACATTCCATCACCACCCGGGCCTTGTACGCGCCGACCTTCACCGCCGCCGCCGGCATCACGGCCGCCATGTCTGCCGCCGACGGCAAGGCGGTCCATTCCGGGCGCCCGATACCGGGGGCCGAGCCGTCAAGCGCACCCACCGGGAACACGAAGGCGAGCGTCACCCGTGCGCTGGCCAGGGTTTCGCCCTGCGAATCGACCAGGGGACCGGAAAAGCGATCCTTCATCGACCTGGCCGCCACCGCGAATCCGTAGCCTCGCGGCTCCTCGCGCAGGATGTCACAGCCTGAAATGCCGCCCGTCTTGTTGAGTCGGCAATCGAGCGAGACGCTGCCGCCGATCTTGGCGGCCCTGGCCTTGGCGGGATAGGCCGCCAGCATGTCATCCAGACTTGGGGCCAGTTTCCAGGGGATGCGGCTGTACACCCGATCCCGCTTCTGTGGCGGATCGAACTTTGGCTTCAGATAGGAACCGGTTTCAGGCGAGGGCGCGGCAAAATTGATCGGAATGGAGACGACGGTCTCAACCGGCACACCGTTTTCGCGGGCGGGCCGCATCAGGAACTGACGCGACAGGGTCAGGGCTGCGCCCCCGAAGCCGGCACCCTGCGGCGTTTCGGCCACCACCTGACAGGCGCGCAAAGTTCCCTGCACTGTGACCGTGCACGAGATCGTGGCCTTGCCGCCGATACTGCGCCGCAGCGCTTCGGTCGGCCAGACAGATAACAAATCTTCAGATGAGGGTCGTTTCAGCCAATCGGCGCCGGAAGTCGGCTTGTCAGCCGCCAGCAACGGCGCAGCGAACCCGGCAATCACGAGGCCCAGAAGAATGGCGAGTTGCGATTTTGGCATGACATCCCCTGGCGCGAGTTAACGCGATGACCTGGGGAATGAAAAGCGGGATTTAGATCTGCGACGCGCCGCGCCGATCACGCAGGCGTTCCATCGCGTCATTGGCCAAAACGCTGGCGGAGCGCAGGCCGTGTTCGCCGAACACGTCCAGGGCGGCGTCCAGTGCGATGAGTGCGGCGGCGCGCTCGCCTCTGTCGACACCAGTCATACCCAGCCGGGCCTCGTAGAGGCGGGCCAGATGCAACTGGGCCAGCGCCCAACCGACGGGATCGCGGCGCGGCGACAATGTGGCCAGTTCCATTTTCATGGCGGCTTCAGCGACGTCGAGCACCGCACCGTCGCCGGTAATCTCGGCAACCCGTGCCAGACAGACCGCGCGCGAACTGGCGGCGACACCGCGCAGTGGCAGGGTCTGGGTCTCCTTCAACACCAGGCTGGCGCGGTCGAAACAGCTGACGGCATGCTCGAAGGCGCGCGCATCGCTGGCGGCCTCTCCCAGCGCCTGCAGGGCTTGCGCCAGCGCGACCTGGGTTCGCGCCCAATCAAGTGGGCTATGATCGCGGGTCAGATTGTCCAGCGCCAGGGCCAGGGCACCGGCTCCGGCGGCCAGAGAGTCAACGTCGCCCACCGCTTCGCCGCGCAGCGCCATCGCCTGGCCATGGGCGACTTTGGCGCGAACCCAGGTCAGCGGCTCATAGGCGGAATCCAGGCGCGCGGCGGCGGCGGAGGCCTCCCGCGCGGCGAGGTCCAGCAAGTCGCCGTCCCGGAGGCGGGCGCCCCACAATGCCAGCAGATCAGCACGGATCAGACGGCCTTCTGCGGCCAGGGCGCGGGCCGCCGGGACCCGTTTGGCAATGGTGTCGAGGGCGGCGATAGGTGCGTTCAGTCGTGCCGACCAGGCGCGAGCATCGGCGGCGTCGGAAATTTCCAGAATGCGGCGACCTTCGATGGCAGCCAGGCCGATGTCGGCCAGTGGTGCGGCAAGTCCGCCCCGGACCGAGGCGCGGGCCTCATTGAAGGCGACCTCCGCGGCGGCGCTGAGGCCGGCGTCGCCAAAGATTTCGGCGCCGAGCATGGCGCAGAAGGCCTGCTCACAACGGGCGCGGGCCCAGCCGTCGCGGCGGTGGTTGGCCTCAAATCCAGCAGCGGCGGTTTCAGCACCGGCGGCGGCCTTGCGAAGCGCGACGGGATCCCCGGTGCGACGGGCGACCTCGCGCCAGACGATGGCGGCCTCCAGGCGACGGGCGGGCTTGTCCTTGGCGCCGATGCGTCCGGCGGCGATATCAGCGGCCTTGGCTTCCTGCGCCAGCAGCCGACAATCCAACAGTTCCAGCAGCGAGGAATCGCCGCCGGTCAACCCATCGGATGGCACCTTCGTCCGCTCAACGGAGAAGAAGCGCTTCAGCTCGCGGCCCAGTTCGAACATGACCGGCTCCGAACCCGTCGGCGTCCCACCTTGGAACGACCTTTGCGGGCCTTGTCGGAACACAGCAAAGCCGGAGCCGCAGACTTTAACAAGTGGTTAACTTGCCCTGTATGGTTAACGCGAACCGCGGCGATCAACAGTAAACGCCGAGGTGAAAGCAATATTCTTAAGGCTGCTCGTTAACAATTTACGCAAAAATCGAGGCCTGTTCCTCGGACGACAGGATGCGCCATTCGCCAGATGGCAGGTCGCCGGGCAGGGCCAACCCACCGATCCGGTCCCGATGCAGGGCTGTGACATGATTGCCAACAGCGGCGAACATTCGTCGCACCTGATGGTAACGGCCCTCGGTGATGGTCAGCCGCGCCAGCTTTTCGCCCAGGGGTGCCAGCAGCGCCGGTGCCAGCGGCGTGGTTTCACTCTCAAGCATCAGGGTCCCGGAGGCAAAGACCTCGGCCTCGGTGCCGTCCAGCGGTCGGTCCAGGGTGGCGACATAGCACTTGGCCACGTGATGGCGCGGCGAGATCACCTGATGCAGAAAGGCGCCGTCATCGGTGATCAGCAACAGGCCCGAGGTGTCCTTGTCCAGCCGCCCGATGGTGGACAGCGATGGCATCCGGGCGCGCCAGCGCATCGGCAGCAGTTCATAAACGCTGCGCCCCGCCTCCTTGTGCGAACAGACCACCCCCAGGGGCTTGTGCATGATGAGCGTCAGCGGTGCGGGCGGATCGAGCGGACGACCCGTGACGGTCATCCGCGCCGACAGGTCAGGTGTCAGCGCGATGCGCGCCCCAGCGTCCTTGATGACCACGCCGTCCAGCTCGACCTGCCGCTGCGCCACCAGCGCGGTCACCTCCCGGCGGGAGCCGTAGCCGAGATTGGCCAGCAGCCGGTCAAGCCGCGCCATGGGGACTTTGCCGCTCATTTGCGGGCCTCGATGATCTTGTAGCCGCCGGCGTCGGCGTGGACGGCCACGGTGGCGAAGGCGGCGGTCAGGGCCGCCTCATAGGGCAGGTGCCGGTTGGCCACCAGCCAGCAGACCCCGCCGCGGCGCAGCATCCTGGCGGCGCTCTGGACAAAGGCCACGCCCAGGCTCCGGTCCTCCGCACCGCCGTCGTGGAATGGCGGGTTCATCACCACGAAATCGAGGCCGGTCAGGTCTTCGCCCAGTCGGCGGACATCGGCCCAGCGAACTGTGGTCCGGGTGTCGGTCAGATTGTGCTGCGCGCACGCCACCGCGCGTCTGTCGATATCGACACAGGTCAGCGCCGTGACGGGCCGTGAGGCCAGCACCGCAATCGCCAGCAGGCCGACGCCACACCCCAGGTCCGCGCCCTTGCCCGAGAGCTGCGGCAAGAGCTCGATCAACCGCGCGCTACCGGGATCGAGCCGGTCCCAGCTGAACACCCCCGGCTGCGACCACACGCCAAGGTCCGCCACGATACGCGGCGCGCCGGCGGCGATGGCGACGTCGAGGCCGTGCAAAGCCTCCGGCCGGGTGACGTGGCAAAACCGGTGATGACGCCGGGCGTCTTCTGTGACGTCGCAACCGAAGGATTCCAGCGCCTTGCGCAGGCGCGAACCGCCCTTGTCCTTGGGCGCGAAGGCCAGCAGGCCGCCGCCGGGCTTGAGCACTCGTAACGCCTGGGCCAGGACGTAGTCCCGTTCCAGAGTACCGCCGGGGGCCAGGATTATGGTTTCATCTACCGAGGCGTCGGGTAGTTCGGCGAAGTCGGCAGACCCCGGAAACAGCGGCGAGACCTGCAGGACGTTGGCCGCGATATCGACGAGGCCAGGCACGGGCTGGCCGTACACGAGGATCATGGTCTTACCTCCCCCGCGAAGCGGCGGGAGGGGGACCGCGCCCCGCGGAGGGCGTGGTGGAGGGGGCAAGCCGGAAGCTCGGCGCGAGGGC
>JANNFM010000038.1:0-2659 GCA_031379795.1 Alphaproteobacteria bacterium | reverse complement strand
CTCTTCGGATCCGGCGCTGAAGGGCGCGGTTCAGGAGATCAACGAGGGCCGCGCCGCGCTCTATCGTCAGGCTGCCGCCAAAAACGGTGTGACCGTCGAGGCGGCGGGCGCGTCGGCCTACACCACCGTGGTTCAGGCCCGGATCAAACCGGGCGAACACTACAAGCCCAACGGTGGCGGCTGGATGATGAAGTAGGGCTCTGGTCGTCCCGTTCAGGCTACCAGATGCCTGAAAGTGAGTCGGGAGAGAGGCAGGCCGCTGCAGGTTTGGTTCTCCTCACCCGTCGGGGGAGGGGGACCAGACGAAGTCTGGTGGAGGGAGCCGCAGCCGCACAGCGGGTTGTGGCCTCCAGACGAGCATGAGGGCAGATTTTCAGAGATCCAGGGTTCGGCGAGCCCCCTCCACCCCGCTTCGCGCGGTTCCCCTCCCCCGACGGGTGAGGAGAAAGACTACCCCTGCGCCTTACGCTGGCGCCGCCGCCGTGTGAGAATGTGCTCGGTGTAGCCGTTGGGTTGGGTGCGGCCTTCGAACACCAGTTCCAGCGCGGCCTGGAAGGCGATGCTGTCGGGGTTTCCGGCCATGGCTTGATAGAGGGGATCGCCCGCGTTCTGGGCGTCGACCACGCCCGCCATCCGCGCCATCGTCTCGCGCACCTGGGCCTCCGAGCAAACACCGTGGTGCAGCCAGTTGGCGATGTGCTGGCTGGAGATGCGCAAGGTGGCGCGATCTTCCATCAGGCCGACGTCGTGGATATCCAGCACCTTGGAACAGCCGACGCCCTGGTCGATCCAGCGGACCACATAGCCGAGGATGCCCTGAGCGTTGTTGTCCAGTTCCTGCTGGACGTCGGCGGGGCTCCAGTTCGACTTCGCCAGCGGCGGGGTCAGCAGGTCCGTCAGGCCGGTGGGCTCGCCCGCCGCCGCCATGGTGGTCTGCAGCGCCGGGACATCGACCTCGTGATAGTGCAGCGCGTGGAGCACGGCGGCGGTCGGTGACGGCACCCAGGCGGTGTTGGCGCCTGCTTTGGGATGGCCAACCTTGGCGGCCAGCATGTCCTTCATCAGGTCCGGCATCGCCCACATGCCCTTGCCGATCTGGGCGTGGCCGGGGAAGCCGGTCGCCAGACCGATCTCGACGTTGCGCTTCTCGTAGGCCGGCAGCCAGGGCTCGGCCTTGATGGCTTCTTTGCGCACCACCGGACCGGCTTCCATGGCGGTGTGAATCTCGTCGCCGGTACGGTCAAGGAAGCCGGTGTTGATGAAGACGATGCGGTCGCGCGCGGCGTGGATGCAGGCTTTCAGGTTGGCGCTGGTGCGGCGCTCCTCATCCATGATGCCGATCTTGACGGTATTGCGGGCCAGGCCCAGCGCGTCCTCGACCTGATCGAACAGGCCCATGGCCAGGGCGACCTCGTCGGGGCCGTGCATCTTGGGTTTGACGACATAGACCGAGCCCGCCGGGCTGTTGCGGCGCGCGCCGTTCAGATCGTGCAGGGCGGCGGTGACGGTGATCAGGGCGTCGATGGCGGTCTCATAGACGGGCTGGCCGTTCAGGGTGACCACGTCGGTGAGCATGTGATGGCCCACGTTGCGGACCAGCATCAGGCTGCGGCCCTTGATGGTCAGGTCGGTGCTGGCCGGGGTTTGATAGACGCGGTCGGCATCGAGCCATCGGGTTTCAGTCTGGCCGCCCTTGGTAAAGCTGGCCGACAGATCGCCGCGCATCAGCCCCAGCCAGTTGCGATAGACGCCCACCTTGTCCTCGGCGTCCACGGCGGCGACCGAGTCTTCGCAGTCCTGGATCGCGGTCAGCGCCGCCTCGATCAGCAGGTCTGAAACGCCAGCGAGGTCGTCCTTGCCGATGTTGTGGGTGCGGTCGATCTGGATCTCGAGGTGCAGACTGTTGTGGGCCAACAACACGCCGTCAGGGGTTTCTGCCAGGCCCCGCCAGCCGACGAACTGGGACGGCGTTGCCAGCCCGGTTTCGCGGTCGCCGCTCAGTCGCACCGCGAGCGCCCCGTCCCGGATCACGTAGCTGACCGCATCGGCATGCGACCCGCCCGCCAGCGGCGCGACCCGGTCCAGCAGACCCCGCGCAAAGGCGATCACCTTGGCGCCGCGCACCGGATCATAGCCCTTGCCGCCCGTGGGAGGCTCCAGGGCATCGGTGCCATAGAGCGCGTCGTAGAGGCTGCCCCAGCGGGCATTGGCGGCATTCAGCGCAAAGCGGCCGTTGGACACCGGCACCACCAGCTGCGGCCCCGCGATCCGGGCGATCTCCGCATCGACGTTTTCCGTGCCGATCTGAAAGGCTGCGGGTTGGGGCAGCAGGTAGCCGATATCCGTCAGGAAGGCGGTCTGTTCGGCGACCGACACCGTCTTGCCGCGCCGCTCGCGCCACCAGCTGTCAATCTGCGCCTGCAGGTCGTCGCGCCGGGCGAGCAGGGCAGCGTTCTTCGGGGTGAAATCGGCAAGGATGGTTTCCAGCGCCACCCAGAAGGATTTGGGGGTGAGGCCCGTCCCGGGAAGCAGGTCCTGCTCCACGAACGCGTGCAAGAGGTCGTCGACGGCGAGGGCGGGCGAAACGTTCATGGGAGCTCTCAACACAGTCTTCATCGGCCCCGGCGGCTCTCCTCCCCCGTCGGGGGAGGGGGACCAC
>JANNFM010000011.1:0-5664 GCA_031379795.1 Alphaproteobacteria bacterium | reverse complement strand
GGTGGAGGGGGCCGCCGCCGTACAGCGTGTGGGCGTCAAGACAAGGCAAGGTTTCGGCGGCGGCAAGCCCCCACCACCAGACTACGTCTGGTCCCCCGCCCCCGCTGGGGGAGGAGAATATCTCCGGAAAGCTGAAATCTGGTGCTGGAGCCATTCCGCGCATCCTGGTTGGAGACCACACCTGCCCCCTTCCCGCTCAGTAAACGCTATTAGCGGTAGATGGGGAAGCGGCGCGTTAAGTCCACCACCTCGCGGCGGACCTTTTGCTCGACAGCGGTGGTGTCTTCGCCGGTGGAGACGGCGTCGAGGACTTCGCCGATCCAATGGCCGACCTGGCGGAATTCGGCGGGGCCGAAGCCGCGGGTGGTCCCGGCGGGGGTGCCGACCCTGAGGCCCGAAGTCTGCATCGGCGGGCGCGGATCGCCGGGGATGGAATTCTTGTTGGTGGTGATGCCGGCCCGCTCCAGGGCGATTTCAGCCTCGGCCCCGCTGACGTTCTTGGGGGTCAGGTCGACCAGCATCAGGTGGCTGTCGGTGCCATTGGAGACGATCTTGAAGCCGACGCTCTGCAGGCTGTCGGCCAGGGCACGGGCGTTTTCGATGACCTGTTTCGCGTAAGCCTTGAACTCCGGGCGCAGGGCCTCGCCGAAGGCCACGGCCTTGGCGGCGATGACGTGCATCAAGGGGCCGCCCTGCAGGCCGGGGAAGACGGCGCTGTCGATCTTCTTGGCCAGCTTCTTGTCGTTGGTCAGGATCAGGCCGCCGCGCGGGCCGCGCAGGGTCTTGTGCGTGGTGGTGGTGACGATGTGGGCGTGGGGGAACGGGTTGGGATACTCGCCCGCCACGATCAGCCCGGCGTAGTGGGCTACGTCGCACATCAGGATGGCGCCCACCTCATCGGCGATCTGGCGGAATTTGGCGAAGTCGATGTGGCGGGAATAGGCCGAGCCGCCGGCGATGATCACCTTGGGATTGTTGGCGCGGGCCACCTCGGCGGCCTCGTCGTAGTCGATCAGGTGGTCCTGGGGCCGCACGCCATAGGCCACGGGGGCAAACCACTTGCCGGACTGGTTGACGCTCTTGCCGTGGGTCAGGTGGCCGCCGTGGTCCAGGTTCATGCCCATGAACGTGTCGCCGGGCTTCATGGTCACCATGAACACGGCCTGGTTCGCCTGGCTGCCGGAGTGGGGCTGGACGTTGGCGTACTCGCAGCCGAACAACTGCTTGGCGCGGTCGATGGCCAGGATCTCGGCCTCGTCCACCACCTCGCAACCGCCATAGTAGCGTTTGCCGGGATAGCCCTCGGCGTATTTGTTGGTGAGCACCGAGCCCTGCACGTCCAGCACCGCTTGCGAGACGATGTTTTCCGAGGCGATCAGCTCGATCTGCTCCTGCTGGCGGGTATTTTCGGCGGCCAGGATCGCGGCGATCGCGGGATCGGACTGCTTCACGTCGGTCGTGAAGAAGGCGTCGAGGGAAGTCGGGGCATGGACGGTCATGGGGCGGCTCCTTGAAGCGGATCGGCTAAAGATCGGCCCAGGCGAGCGGCGCTTAACGTCCTGATGCTCCCCGGTGGTCGCCCACCTTCATCGCCAGTCACACAAGGACCGGAGGCATATAGGGCATTGCGATGCGTTGGGGAAGTCGGCTGGTTTCCGCAGACCCGGGTGCCAGCGACTCTTCCCCCATTTGGGGGAAAACGGCCCGAAGCGCGAAGCGCGAGTGGCCGATGGGGGAAGTGAAGCGGAAGACCTCCCCCATCGGCGACTTGCCCCTAAAGGGGCTTCGCGCCGCTTTCCCCCCGAGGGGGAAACCTGATGCGGGCCTTAAGCCGCGTAGCCGCCCAGGCGCTGGACGTTGCAGCGATCCCAGAGTTTTTCCAGGGTCTCGACCAGGTCATCCATCATGCCGTCGGTGTGGGCGGGCGACGGGGTAAACCGCAGCCGCTCGGTCCCGCGGGGCACGGTGGGATAGTTGATCGGCTGGACGTAGACGCCGTGCTCTTCCAGCAGGATGTCCGAGATCATCTTGCAGTGGACGGGATCGCCGACCAGCACCGGCACGATGTGGCTGACCGACGGCATGACCGGCAGTCCAGCCTTCAGCATCCGGGCCTTCAAGGCAGCGGCGCGGGCCTGGTGGGCGATGCGGACCTCATTGTGGTCCTTGAGATAGCGGATCGAGGCCACAGCGCCGGCGGCGATGGCCGGCGGCAGCGAGGTGGTGAAGATGAAACCGTCGGCATAGCTGCGGATGGCGTCGCAGATCACCGCGTCGGCGGCAATGTAACCGCCCATCACGCCGAACGCCTTGCCGAGTGTGCCTTCAATGATGTCGACGTCAGCCATGACGCCGTCGCGCTCGGCGACGCCGGCGCCGCGTGCGCCATACATGCCGACCGCGTGGACCTCGTCGAGATAGGTCAGGGCACCGTACTTTTTGGCCAGCGCCACCGTACCGCGAATGTCGGAGATGTCGCCGTCCATGGAGTAGACGCTCTCGAAGGCCACCAGCTTGGGCAGCTCAGGGTCGGTTTCGCTGAGCAGCTGTTCCAGATGTGCCAGATCGTTGTGACGGAACACGCGGCGCTGCGCACGGCCCCCGGCGCGGATGCCGGAGATCATGGAGTTGTGGTTGAGTTCGTCCGAGAAGATGATCAGGCCGGGCAGGATCTTGAACAGCGTCGAGAGCGAGGCTTCATTGGAGACGTAACCCGAGGTGAACAGCAGTGCGGCCGGCTTCTGGTGCAGGTCGGCCAGCTCGCGTTCAAGCTCGACATGGTAGTGCGTGGTGCCGGAGATGTTGCGGGTGCCGCCGGAGCCGGCACCGGCCTCCTCGATGGCCTCATGCATGGCGTCGAGCACGACCGGGTTCTGACCCTGACCCAGATAGTCGTTGGAACACCACACCGTCACATCGGCCTCAGTGCCGTCGTCACGGGTCCAGGTGGCTTTCGGAAACTGGCCGCGATGACGCTTCAGATCGGCGAAGACGCGGTAGCGCCCTTCAGTCCGGACCTGGTCCAGCGCAGTATGAAAAGCCTTTGTGTAGTCCATGAACTAAAATCCCGACGGCGCGCCCGCGTTGACTGATCCGCGATTACGAACGCCTTTTGGCGCCACGATTTCACCTTGTCCATAAAATCGAGGGCGGACGCGGGCTTCGTTTCGTGAAGCGTCACCAGAATACGTCAACGGCGGTGATCTCCCCCGATCCATGCGAATGGCTTACGCGGGTGATTTGCCGCGCAGCATCTCCAGAATCGCCGAGAAATCTCGCCCGCCGCCGCCCAGCCGGTCGAACAGGGCATAGAGCCCCTCGGCGGTCGCGCCCAGCGGGGTCGCGGCACCAGCCTTGGCGGCGGCCTCCTGCGCCAGTTTCAGGTCCTTGAGCATCATCGAGGTGGCGAAGCCGCCCTCGTAGTTGCGGTTGGACGGTGCGGTGGGCACCGGGCCCGGCCAGGGGCAATAGTTGGTCAGGCTCCAGCATTGACCCGACGACTTTGAGGCGATGTCGAAGAAGCGCTCGCCGTCCAGCCCCAGCTTTTCGGCCAGGGCGAACGCCTCGCAGACGCCGATCATGGAAATGCCCAGCACCATGTTGTTGCAGATCTTGGCCGCCTGCCCTGCCCCGTGCTCGCCGGCGCGCATGGTGACGCGGGACATGGGCGTGATGACGTCCTCGACGGCGGCGAAATCGGCCTCGTCACAGCCCACCATGAAGGCCAGCGTCCCGGCATCGGCCGCCACTGTGCCTCCGGACACCGGCGCGTCGGCAAACCGGAACCCTGCCGCCTTGGCCTGGGCGGCCACCGCGCGAGCGCTTTCCACGTCGATGGTGGAACAATCGATCAGCAGGGCCGAGGTGGGCGCATTGGCCAGAATCTGTTCAGCGTAGATCTGCCGCACATGCGGACCCGCGGGCAGCATGGTGATCACCGCATCAGCCGTCCTCACGGCGTCGGCCACCGACCCGGCGACCAGACACCCCGCAGACGCGGACCTTTCAAGGGCTGCGGCGGACAGGTCGAAGGCCATGACCTCGCGCCCCGCCTTGGCCTGGTTGGCGGCCATTCCGCCGCCCATATTGCCCAGACCGATGAACGCGACGCGGGTCATGATTGCCTCGATTTCTCTGTCTTATTTGGGCTTGCGGAACTTGTAGATGAACTGGTCGGTCTTGCCGCGAATGGACGGATCGAACACGTTCCTGGTGTGATCGTCCTTGGCGTTGCGCAGGACGGTGCTTTCCCCCTCGAACTTGAAGCCCGAGCTGACCAGCTGAGCCTTTACATGGGCCGGGTCGATGCGGTGCAACTTGTCGTCCGGATCAATCGGCGTGCCGGGGGCGGCAGCATGATCCAGCACGATGAACACGCCACCGGGCTTGATGGAGTCGAAGATCATCTTGTCGACCTTGGCGATGTCGACATTGCGGGCCCGGGCGAACAGGTCGTGGTAATTCTGCGCGGTCCAGAAGACATCAACCTGCTCGGGCAGGGTGAAGTTGGCGACGCCGGTCTGGCTGATCGCGATGTTGCCGTACTGCGGATCTGCGGCGATGCCGAAGATGGCCGGCGGCGTGGCAGCGGTAGCCGGAGGCGGGTTGGTCACGGCGTAGACCTTGCCCTTGGGACCCACGGTCTTGGAGAATATGCGGGTGAAATAGCCACCGCCGGGGATGAAATCGGCGACTTTGGAGCCAGCTTTCACGCCGGCGAACTCCATCATTTCCGCAGGCTTGCGGTCGACGTCGCGTTTGGAATCAGCTTCCGGTCGGCCCTTGTCAGCGACGGCGGCGACGATTGCGGCGGAAGGCGCAGCGTGAGCCATGCCCGTGGATAGCGCGATAGCCGCAGCGGCCATCAACAACAGCTTTGACGTCATCTGAGTGTTCCTCCGACAGCCGCGCTTCGGCCGCCTTGGCTTCAAGTTAGGGGTGTCCAGGCCTCGGTGGAAGGGAGGTCAGCGAAAATGCTGTCCAGAATGTCGTCGGTGACGGCTTCCAGCGAGGGTGGATCCCAGTTCGGCGCATTGTCCTTGTCGACGATCACGGCGCGAACGCCTTCCAGGAAGTCGTGGCGTTGCACCACGCGCGCGCCGATGCGGTACTCGGTTGCCATGTTTTCGGCGAAGGTTTTGGCGGCGGCGCCAAGCTTCAGTTGTCGGAAGGCGACCTTGAGGGTTTGCGGGGATTTCGTAGCCAGAACCTTCAACTGCTCGGTGGCCCAGTCCGTCTGCGACGCGCGCAGCGCCGCCACAATCGCCTCGACGCTGCCAGCGCCAAACGCCCGCGCGATCTCGTCCTGATGCGCGGCAACGGGCGGGCGACCGGCGTCGGCCTCATACTCGGTCAGCAGGGTCTCGACCGCGTCAGGGTCCGCGAGGATGGCGGTCTTGAGATCGCCGATGCGGGCGCTCTCTACAAAATCGGTGGCGATCCCCAGCAGTTCACAGTCCGCCGCCTTGATCCTCGCCCCGGTCAGGGCCAGCCAAAGGCCGAGGTGATCCGGCATCCGGCTGAGGTACCAGCCGCCACCGACGTCCGGGAACAGGCCGATCCCGGTCTCCGGCATGGCGAAGGTGGTCCGCTCCGTCGCCACCCGATAGCGGCAGGGCTGAGCCAGACCGACGCCCCCGCCCATGGTGATCCCGTCAATGATCG
>JANNFM010000009.1:0-14951 GCA_031379795.1 Alphaproteobacteria bacterium | reverse complement strand
GGAGGCTCGCCGTCTGCTGCGGGTCCGGGCGACATTGCCCTTGGGAACAACACACTTTGCGCCATTCACTCCGTCCAGCTCTGGAACACGGAGGGGATGCCTCCGAGGCGGGGAACCGGGAAAGCTGTCGCCCTCTCGAATCGCCCCGACTACACTGACCTTAGCGTGGTTTATGAGTCGTTAAACAGCCGGCATCGGCAAGATATGGAGCGGGGCAGTGAGCGTCTATTCCTTGGGAATTGTGACACCTGAGCTACCAAATGATGACGAATACTGGATAGCGCCCAATGCCGCAGTTATGGGGCGAGTGATTCTGAATAAGAACGCATCGGTCTGGTGGGGCGTGACCCTGCGCGGCGACAACGACCCGATCACGATCGGGGAAGGGTCCAACATCCAGGACGGCAGCGTGGTGCACACCGACACAGGGTCGCCGTGTTTGATCGGCGCGAATGTCACGGTGGGCCATATGGTGATGCTGCACGGCTGCACGATCGGCGATGGCAGCCTGGTGGGGATCGGTTCGGTGGTGCTGAACGGGGCAGTGATCGGGAAGAACTGCCTGATCGGGGCTGGCTCGCTGATCCCCGAGGGGCGGGTGATCCCGGACAACTCGCTGGTGATGGGCGCGCCGGGCAAGGTGGTGCGCGAACTGAGCCCGGAGCAGGCGGCGCGGGTGGCGATGGGCGCAGCGCATTATGTGGCGAACTGGCAGCGGTATCGGCGGGAGTTGCGGGCGGTATAGAAAAGATATGAACGCCACGATTGCACCCATGACGCGATCACATTAGCGTCCCGCAAAGTGTCGGGGGAAGTTTCAAAAATGCTCAGGTTTCTGATGATCGCCTTGATGGCGATAGTCACGCCCGTTTGCGCCATGGCCAAGCCCAATCCCATCAAGGCGGATGTCCGCCAGACGTTGTTTATCAAGGACGTCGAACTGACCTGGGCGCTCAAGAAGGAGCCGAAGGACGCCAGCGATCCTGCATACGTCGCCTACCGCGCCGACTTTGAACCCCGGATCAAGCAGATCGTCGCTGACGCCTTTTCGAAATCGCCCGCCGGTGCCGATGCTGCGGCTTTCAGGATCGAGGTGACAGAGTTCAGCGCGGCGACCACCGGAGCTTTCATGAGCGCAAATGTTACGGTCGTTCGCATCTCTGACGGCGCAGTGCTCGGCGTTTATCCCAAGGTGCGTGCATTCCAGGGCTCAAACGGCGGACTTCTCGGCGTGCTGGTTCAGTCGATGGTCAAGCCTGATGTGATCGGGATCATGTCCGGCAACTTCGCGGCGGTGCTGCGCGGCAAGTTCGACTCGAATAAGTAGAATGCGCAGGTTAGGCACCGCATTCAGTCTCGCCGCGCTTGCCATAACGGCCCAGGCTGATGCCGCGACCTACAACGCCGACCCACTCACAGTCAGTGGCCGCTTTGAGGCTCCGCGAGCGGTTGATGGGCCTTTGAAGGCGGGAATAAGGATTTCGAACGCCAAACTTGGTGTTCCCGAAGCCGAAATACTCGGCGCGACATTGGAGAGGGTGCAACCGGCGCTCAAAGGGGCGATGGAGGCCTCACTACGCAATTTCGGCTACCTCGCGGGGCCGGAACGGGCAGGGGGCGTCGACCTCGATATCTCCCTTGATCCGTTCGAGGTCACGGCGGATGCTGAGGGCGTGTTTGTGGTGGCCCGTTACCGCATCGCGGCGCGCGGCGACGGTGCAGGGTGCGTCCCGGTTGTGGCGGAGGCGCGATACCACGCTCTGGCCCAACTTCAGAACACCGGCAAGCAACGCGCCGCAGCCTGGGTGGCGGTCATCGGCCTGGCCGCGGTCGGCGTCAATGCGGGCGTATTTCTCTCCGACCAGTACGCGACGGCGCGCGGCTCGGACCGTGCGGTGAACGCACGGCGTGAGCGCAGTGAGTCCGAGGGCGTGTCGCCGGTCGTCGGCCAGAAGGGCATGACCCAGTTCGCAGCCGTGAGTGCCACTCAGCTTGCCGCCGCAGATCTGATCAGGCAACTGGGCAAGGGAGCGTGTCCAACCCAGGCCCTCCCGGAGATATCTCCCGACCAGACTGCACCGCCGTCTCAAGCGAATTGACCGGGTAGCCTCCGTCGCCAGCGACACGCCGTGGCGCGTCTGGCAAGGTGGTGCGGGAACCGTCGGCGGAGCAGGCGGCGCGGGTGGCGATGGGCGCGGTGCATTGTGTGGCGAACTGGCAGCGGTATCGGCGGGAGTTGGCGGCGGTGTGACCTTCGGCCCACGAAATTCTTGACCCACTGAATGTGTAAACTATAGTTATCTTATGATTGAAGTGCGCCAGACCCAGGCGTTCCGGCGCTGGCTGGCCGATCTACGGGACGTCGTGGCCGTTAAGGCCATAAAGCGGCGCATTGTGCGTGTTCAGGCGAGCCTGTTCGGCGACGCGAGGTCGGTGGGTGAGGGTGTCTTCGAGCTGCGGGTCGACCACGGGCCCGGCTACCGCGTCTATTTTGGTCGTCGTGGACAGACGCTGGTTCTGCTGCTGTGCGGCGGCGACAAGGACAGTCAGGGGCGCGATATCAGCCGGGCCAAGGATATGCTGAAACTCTGGATGGAGTGATTGATATGGCGTTGAAAACCTATCCGTTCGACGCGGCCGATGCATTGGACACGCCTGAAGAGCAGGCGGCGTTACTGGCCGAGGCTTTTGCCAGCGGGGAGGCGGAGGTCGTGACCGCCGCGTTGGGGATTATCGCGCGCGCGCGGGGGATCGCCCAGGTCGCCCGGGAGACAGGCCTGAGCCGCGAGGCGCTCTACAAAGCGACCGGCGCTGATGGAAACCCAACTCTTGCTACTCTGCTCGGTATTTTGCGGGTGACGGGCCTGAAACTGTCGGCCAGCGTGCGGTGAGGGTTGACGGTCACTGGCAAGCCGATGATCGGCAAGAGCGACCTGATCTGGGCGGTTTAGCTTTCCCCGCCCCTTCACGGGGAGGGTCGACGCGCCAATGGCGCGCGGGGTGGGGAGTTCATGAACCTCAGCGAGACGGGCCGGCGCGCGCGCGAACTGCGACGCAGCATGACGGAACCGGAAGTCAATCTGTGGTCGAGGTTGAAAACGCTTAGGGCCTCAGGTTTCCACATTCGCCGCCAGGCTCCGTTCCGGGGCTATTTCCTCGACTTCGTTTGCTTTGATCGCCGGGTCGTCATCGAAGTGGACGGTGCGCATCATAAGGAGGGCGAGCAGTCGGCGCGCGATGCAGTCCGGGATGCGGTCCTTGCCTGCCAGGGTTTTAAGGTGCTGCGCTTTGAGAATGGCGTCATTCGGCAGAATCTGGATGGTGTGATGTATTCGATCCGGACGGCGCTGGAGGGGGCGGATAGAGTCTCCCCACCCGTCCCGCGCCTTCGGCGCGAGCCACCCTCCCCATGAAGGGGAGGGAAAAGAATTAGAGGGAGCAACGCCATGGCCTATGAATTCGTCAACGTCGAACGCGACGGACCTGTCACCACCTTTACGCTGAACCGGCCGGAGGTGATGAACGCGCTGCATTCGCCGGCGCATTTCGAGCTGGCCGAGGCGTTTGATGCCTTTGCGGCGGATGCGGACCAGTGGGTCGGCATCGTCACGGGGGCGGGGGACCGGGCGTTTTCTGCCGGCAATGATTTGAAGCATCAGGCCACCGGCGGCAAGATGGGCAGTCCGCCGTCGGGATTTGCCGGGCTGACCTCGCGCTATGACCTGACCAAGCCGTTGATCGCGGCGGTCAACGGGGTGGCGATGGGCGGCGGGTTCGAGATCGCGCTGGCCTGCGACATCATCATTGCGTCGGAGAAGGCGGTGTTCGCGTTGCCGGAGCCGCGCGTCGGGCTGGCGGCACTGGCGGGCGGGCTGCACAGGCTGCCGCGCGCCATCGGCACCAAGCGGGCGATGGCGATGATCCTGACGGCGCGGCGGGTGTCAGCGGCCGAGGGCAAGGAACTGGGGTTTGTGGCCGAGGTCACCGCACCGCAGGACCTGATGCGAACGGCCCGCGAATGGGCCAAGGGCATCTGCGAACTGGGTCCGATGTCGATCCGGGCGTCGAAGGAGGCGGTCTATCGCGGGCTGGACGAGCCCAGCCTGGAGGCGGCGATCCGGGGCCAAAACAAGTATCCGGCGGTGGCGGCGCTGTTCCGGTCGGAAGATTTCGTTGAGGGACCGCTGGCGTTCTCCCAGAAGCGGGCACCGGCGTGGAAGGGGCGGTAGGCGAGGGGTGTATTATCCGCCCATAGTCTTTGTGCTCAAAAAGGGTCTTGACGGGGCTAGAACAAAAAGAGATCATCAATGCGCGAGGTCAAGCATGGCGACGATGATTTCCGAGGTCTATGACGCGCTGATCGAGGCGGGCGCCTCGCAGGACAAGGCTCGCAAGGCGGCGGAGTCGCTGGCGAACTATGAGAGCCGCTTCTCGCGGATCGATGCGGACCTGCTTTTGCTCAAGTGGATGACCGGGTTCGTGTTTGCTGGTGTCAGTGGCCTGATTGTGAAGACGTTTTTCGGCTGAGGCCCGGTCGTTTCTGCGTTGTCCATTTCGCAGGCGCGGAAATAGGCGGGGGCATTGATTGTCGAAAGTCTGGCGGCTCTTCAGGTTTTCAGGCCGAGCCGGGCGGGGCGAGTACTGGCTAGTTTCGATTCTCGCAAACATCGGCCTGATCATGCCGGTGCTGGTCGTTGGGCGTCAGTCTTCCGATGTGTCCGGGTCAGTCCCAAATGTCAACGTCGCGATCAATCTGGAGAGTGGGGCACCTGAGGCGGCTTTGCTGGTGACGCTGGTGTCGTTCGCGTTGGGGTTGGCTGTGAGCGCCCGCCGACTGCACGACCGTGGAAAGTCAGCCTGGTGGCTCCTGATGTTTTATGCGGTTCTGTTTGCGTTGGCTCTGACGATGCAATGGGCGGCGCAAGGACAGGCCAGCGCAATCTTCTCAATCACGACGCTGCTTATCGTAGCCCTGTTTCTCTGGGCGATCGTCGAACTGGGCGTACTGCGTGGCGTGGACAGGTGGAATGCCCACGGTGGCACTGCGGACGCTCGCGCGCAGGCTGACACCTTCGATTAGCTGCGCCAGCCACCCTATCCGACGTAAAGTTGACGCGGGAGTCACTCTTGCGGGCGCAGCCGGTCTGAGCCAGTGTCCCCGCCACTCAACAGCGGTCAGGAACATCACGGCGTGGACAGGTTTGACTACATCATCATCGGTGCCGGTTCGGCAGGTTGTGTGCTGGCCAACCGGCTGACGGCGGACGGGACCAAGTCGGTGCTGTTGCTGGAGGCCGGCGTCAAGGACAACGCCCTGATGGTGCGGATGCCGGCGGGGGTGGCGCAACTGATCCCGGACAAGGGCACCTACAACTGGGGTTTCTGGACCCAGGCCGAACCGCATCTGGACGGTCGCAAGCTGTTCTGGCCACGGGGCAAGGGCTGGGGCGGGTCGTCGTCGATCAACGGCATGGTCTATATCCGAGGCCATGCCCGCGACTATGACCAGTGGCGCCAGATGGGCCTGGAGGGGTGGGCCTACAAGGACGTGCTGCCGTACTTCAAGCGCTCGGAAAGCCTCGAGGGCGGCGGCGACGCCTGGCATGGCGGCGATGGACCCCTGAAGGTCACCCAGTCTGCCGATCCGAACCCGATCTATCAGGCGACCATCGAGGCTGGTCGGCAGGCAGGTCACAAGGTGACGGCCGACTTCAATGGCTTCCAGCAGGAAGGCTGGGGGCCCTACCAGCACACGATCTCGGGCGGCGAGCGCTGGAGTGCGGCCAAGGGTTATCTGCATCCGGCTTTGGGGCGGTCCAACCTGACCTGCATCACCGGCGCGCGCACGACCCGGCTGATCCTGGAGGGCGGACGCTGCACCGGCGTGGAGTATGCAGACGAGACCACGCGAGAGCGCACGACCGTCCACGCCAATGCCGAGGTTCTGGTGTGTGCCGGGGCCGTGCAGTCGCCACAGATCCTGCAGCTGTCCGGCATCGGCGACCCGGACGAGCTGGGCCGCCACGGCGTGCCGGTGGTGCATGCGCTGAAAGGCGTCGGGGCCAATTTGCAGGACCACCTGGACCTGTCGATTGCCTGGGCGTGCCCCAAGCCGATCACCATGTATTCACAGACCAAGGGCCTCAGGACCCTGCTGATTGGCCTGACCTACATGTTGTTCAAGAAGGGACCGGGCAGCCGGTTCCCGCTGGAGTCGGGGGCGTTCCTCAAGTCACGTCCGGACCTCGACCGCCCCGATTTGCAGGTCCACGTGGTGCTGGCCGTGACCCCCGGCCACGGTACCCGCGACGCGGCGCCGGAGCCACAGGACGGGTTTACGTTCCATATCTGCCAGCTGCGCCCGGAGAGTATTGGCCGGGTCGGCCTGCGCTCGACCGATCCGTTCGATGATCCGGCGATCTTTGCGAACTATCTGGCCGCCGAGGAGGATCGCCGCGCGCTGCGCGAGGGCCTGAAGATGATGCGCCTGGTCGCCGGCCAGGCGGCGCTGGCCCCCTACAACTCCGAAGAGCTGATCCCGGGCAAGGCGGTGCAATCCGACGCCGAGATTGATACCTGGATCAAGGGCCACGCCGAGACCATCTATCACCCGGTCGGCACCTGCCGGATGGGCGTGGCGGGTGACGCGATGGCGGTGGTGGATGCCGACTGCCGGGTCATGGGGCTGAAAGGTCTGCGCGTGGTCGACGCCTCGGTGATGCCGACGCTGATCGGCGGCAACACCAATGCGCCGACCATGATGATCGCGGAAAAGATCTCCGACTCGATCCTGGGCAAGGCCTTCCTGCCAGCGGACGACGCCCCGATTTACAGCGACGAGGTCAAGGCTGCGTAAGTCCAAGGCGCCGTTCGCGCTGCGCGAACGGCGCCGGTTGCCATTGGCGCAGTCGGCACGACACTCTGCGCATTGGGGGATGCGGTGCCTGAAACCGGCCCTAGGGTCGGGTCATCGCCAATCCAGACCGTGGAGTTCTCTATGAAGACCCTGCCCCTCGTTCTTAGCCTGATCGTCGGAATGGCGGTGCTGACACCCGCTGTTCGAGCCGCCGAAACCTCCAGCCTGACCGTGACGTTCAGCGGTATCACGGCGGCCAAGGGGGTGATCCTGTTCACCGTGGTCAACAGTGAAGCCGCCTATGGCGACAAGGCGCCGCCATCAGCCCAGGCGATGCTGCCGGTAACAACCAAAACGGTCACCAAGGTGATCACGGGTCTGGCACCCGGTCGCTACGCCATCAAGGCGTTCCACGACATCAATGGCGACGGCAAGATGAACGCAAATCCGTTTGGCATCCCGACCGAGCCTTTCGCGTTTTCCAACAACGCCGTCGGCAATATGGGCCCCGCCAAATGGGCTGACGCCAGCTTTGAGGTGAAGGCTGGCGCCAACACCCATTCCATCGTCATCGATTGATCCGGAGCCGTCCCATGAACCGTCGTCAACTCCTGCAGTCTCTCTCCGGCGTGGCCGCCTCGGCCATACTCACGCCGGAACTGGCCCAAGCCGCCGCCCAGCTGAAACAGGGCGCGGCCGCGGGGATCAACTGGCAGGTCGCCTTCGCCGACGTTGACGCCGACCTGCCGCGCGCGCCGATGAAGCGGGTTCACGGCCGAGCCCCAGGCGATTTGGCGGGCAGCCTTTATCGCAACGGACCCGGCAAGTTCCATCGGCCGGGTGGGTCAGTGGATCACTGGTTTGACGGCGATGGCCTGATGCGCGCGTTCCGGGTGTCCGACGGCGCCGCGACGCTGGAGGCCCGGTTTATCGATACCCACAAGCGTCGCGTTGAAACCGCCGCCAATGCGGTCATCCAGCCCGGGTTCGGCACGGCCGGAAAGGCCGGCGCGCAGGTTCGCAACGCCGACGACACCAATGCGGCCAATATCTCGGTGATGTCGATGGGCGGCGAGCTCTGGGCGCTTTGGGAGGGCGGCTCGCCCGTTGCAATGGATCCCAAAGATCTGTCGACCAAGGGTATGAAGACCCTGCGGGATGACCTGGTGCACATGCCGTTCCTGGCCCACCCGCGGCGTGATCCGGGCGGCGATGTCTGGAGCCTGGGCCTGTCCGGGACGCAGGCGATCGTCTGGCGGGTTTCGGCTGACGGTGCCTTGAAGTCCGCCGACATGGTGAGCCTGCCGATGGCCAGCTATGTGCACGATTTCACGGCGACCAAGCGCCACCTGATCCTGATCCTGCAGCCCTGGATTCAGGACAGGATGGTGATGCCCTATTCGGAAAGTTTCACCTGGCGTCCGAAGCTCGGGAGCAAGGTGCTGGTGCTGGACAAGGACGACCTGGCCAAGCGGCGCATCTATGAGCTGCCGCCCTTCTTCGCCTTCCACTTTGGCTCAGCCTGGGAGGAGACCGACGGGACCCTGCGGTTCGACGGCTGCTTCACCGAAGACGCCCGTTTTGCCACGACGAATGGCAAGGCGTTCATGAAGGGGACCTATGAACCCGAGCCGACGCCCATCCTGACCCTGGTCACACTACGCCCGGACGGCCGCGCCACTCTGGACGCGACGGGTGTCGCGGCGGAGTTCCCGCGTGTTGACGGCCGCAGGTCTGGCGATACGCGCCGCTACACGATCCACGCCACCGCAACCGCGCCGAACTCGCCGCTGTTCCACGGTGTCGCAACCTATGACTGGAAAGCCGGCAAGTCGGACAGCTACGACTTCGGGGCCAGTCAGCTGGTGGAGGAGGCGGTGTTTGTGGCCCGACCGGGCGGTTCAGACGAACTGGACGGCTGGCTGCTGGCGCCGTCGGTCAACACCAGGGCCAAGGCGACCGAGTTGCACGTGTTCGACGCGCGCCGGGTGGCTGCCGGGCCGCTGTGCACCTGGCGGTCGGACCACGTGCTGCCGGTCAGCCTGCACGGGGTGTTTGTGAAGGCGTAGGACGCAGCCGCTGATGTCGTCACGGCCCGGATGCGCCAGGCCGTGACAGGTCCTCGTGTCAGTCCGCTGCGGGCCTGGACTGGGGCTGGACGATGAGCTTCCACGCCGCTCCGGGTTTGAACCAGGTCTGGGCGGCGCGTTTGACGTCCGCCGCTGTGACCCGCTCGGTGCCAGTAACCAGCTGGCGGATCACATCCAGTCGGCGGGGATCAGCCTGGGCGCCGGAGAGTTCGCCCAGCCAGTAGTTGTTGGTCTGCTGGGCCTTGAGCAGGGCCTCGATCCTGGGTTTCTTGGCACGGGACAGCTCGTCCGGGGTGACGTCGGAGACGGTGAGTTCGGCAGCGATCTTCTGGGTGTCGTCGAAGAAGCTCTGGATCTTTTCGGGCGGCACCTCGACGTTGGCGGCAATGTAGCCCCAGCCGGTCCAGACGAGGCTGTGCTGGGAACCGACCGACGGCGAATAGGTGGCCCCCTGGTTTTCGCGCAGTTCGGCAGTGAGGCGCAGGTTCATGACTTCACGCAGGACCGCGGTGTCGCGGGCGCGCTGGGGGTTGGCCCAGTAGTCGCTGGTGGGCCAGGCGATGAAGCCGACAGCCTGATCGGCGCGGCCCTTGTGGGTCAAAACGACCGGGGTGGGCGTGCCGCGCGGAAAGGCGACGCTGCGGCCTGCGGGGTTCGGCGGTTTCGGCTCGGCACGGAGGGGCAGGGCGGCGAAGGTGGCTGCTGTCGCCGAAATGGCCTGTTCGACCGTGACGTCGCCGACAATCACAACTTCCAACGGCCCCTTGGCGAGATCCAGCGCCACGGCGGTCTTGATACTCTCAACGCTGGCGCTGGCGATGTCGTCGCGACCGGGGAACGTCCAGCGACGGTCGCCCGAGTGCAACAGGGCTGCAAGATCGCGCGCCAGCACGCCGCCGGTGGTGGACTCGTACTGGTCGTGGGCCGTCTTGTAGGCGGTCTTGACCCGCTGAAAGGCCTCGTCACGCCAGGCAGGCTCGCTGACAAACGCGGCGAGCACCTGCAACTGGGTCGGCAGGTCCTGGGTGCGCGCGCCACCGGAGAAGACCAGGGCGTCGTCAGAGGCGCTGAAGCGACCGCCATAGACCTTGGCGGCCAGGACACGTTCCATGTCCTCGACGCCGATCTTCTTGAGACCGCCCTCGATCAGGGCACTGGCGCCCCAGAGCGGGCTTTGACGGTCGGCCGGCAATCCGGCAAGGCCCTGGCCGACATTGACGCGCACCAGCACTTCGTCATCGCTGAAGGTGGTGGGCTTCACGGTGAGCCGGGCGCCGTTCGCGAACCGGATCTGGGTGACGCCGAGGTCCTTGATTTCGCGCCGCGCGACGACCTTGCCGACCGGACCGAAGCGCTCGTAGGGCCAGCTGACCAGAGTGTCGGCCAGAGATGCGGTGACGGGTGTCTGCTGTGAGGCTGTAAGGGCGGCCAGGATCGCGGCCTCACCGCCTTCGATCGGCGTGGGCGATGCCATAAAGACCAGGGGCCCCTGACCCTGAAACACCGTCTTGAGCGCCGCATTGACGGTCTCGGCGTTCAGGCCCTTCACATCGGCTTCGAAGTTGGTCTGGTCCTGGGTGGGGGAGGTGACAACCGTATTGTCCGACAGTGAGCCGACCAGGCCATCGGCCAGTTCGCTCGGGCGACGGGTGGCTGCGCCGGCGACCGCGGCCTTCAGGCTGGCGCGTATTTCGACGATTTCACGATCAAGTTCTTCCTGGCGGACGCCGAACTGGACGATCCTGCGCTGTTCCTGCTCGACGGCGGCCAGCGCCTCGCGCCAGCGGCCGGGGTCGGCGGAAACGCCGATGGTGGCCAGCTCCGCCGACTGTTCCTGCGCACCCTTGTAGGCGCCTGCGCCCTGGAAGGGGGGTTTGGCACCGCGGCCGATCGCGGAATACCGGCGATTCAGCACGGCAAGACCCAGGTTCTCGATCAGGTCGCTGCGGCGTTTGGCAGCGGTGTCGCGCGCCAGGTCTGGCGGGCCAACCCAGGCGACCTGCAGGGTCTGGGTGACGCCGGGGTCCACGATCAGCCTGGCTTCAGCCTGGCGGGGCGCTATGGCGCCCTGGTCCGGTTCCGGCGAAGGGGGCGTTTTGGCGGTCCAGCCTGTGAACGCCGTCTTGATCCGGGCTTCCATGGCATCGAGGTCGAAATCGCCCACGGCGACGAAGACTGCGCGCTCAGGGCGGTACCACTGTTCATAGTAGGCGCGGATCGCGCTGGCGGGCGCAGTCTTCAGCACCTCGACCTTGCCGATGGGAAGCCGGGTGGGCAGGCGTTGCCCCTTGAGCATGAACTCAGACCGGGCCGTAAACACCCGATAGCCGGGCGAGGCGCGCGACCGCTCCTCTGACAGGACGATCCCACGCTCGCGATCCACGGCGGCAGGGTCGATCGTCAGGTTGAAGGCGGCTTCGCGCAACAGCTTTAGTGACGTATCGACGGTTTCGGCGTCGGTACGCGGCAGGTCCAGCTTGTAGATGGTTTCGGAAAAGCCGGTGGAAGCATTGGTGTCGGCCCCGAACGCCAGACCAAGGCGCTCGAGGATTTTCACCATCTCGCCTTCCTTGACCTCTTTGGAGCCGTTGAAGGCCATGTGTTCCAGGAAATGCGCCAGACCCTGCTGAGCGTCAGTCTCCATCAGCGAGCCGGTGTCGAACCAGAGGCGAAGGGCGGCCTGACCGGCGGGCACGGACTGCTTGCGGATGGCGTAGCGCATTCCGTTTGGAAGAGAGCCGAAGCGAACCGCAGGATCGGCCTTGAGATCAGAGATCGCCTGAGGCCACTGGCCGGCCGCCATCCGGGCGGGGGTTTCGGCGGTCGCCGGCGAAAACGCGAGCGCGAGCGTTGCGGCGAGGATGGCGCCTGCGCCGAATATGCGGGTCATGGATATCGCCTGAATGGATTCAACTCTCAGAAGCACCATTGCCAAGCTATGCGGCAACGGCAAGGCCGGTTCTTGAGGCCTCTCGCGCCGAGCGCCGACACCGCCTACATAGCGTTGCGATGACGAACGATCTTTCCGAGACATCCTCGCCTGACGCGGGCCGAGGCCAGCCACCGGCCGATCCGACGCAACGGCGTGCGCCGGAGCCTTTGGTCAACGCCCCCTGGCCGGTCGTCGTGCTGACGGTGGGGATCATCGCCGCCTATCTGGTGCAGAGTCGATTTCCGTTGGACGCGGTGTCCAGCCTGTTCGGGTTTTCCCCCGCAGGGCTGATGCATGGCCATCCGGAACGGTTGCTAAGCTCGTTGTTCGTGCATGGGAACTGGTCACATGCCTTGATGAATGCGGCCTTTATCCTGGCGTTTGGCGCGCCAGTGGCGCGGTTCTTCGGTCCGAGCATTGGCGGGGCTATCGACTTCTTTCTGTTCTATCTGGTCTGCGGCGTGCTGGCCTGCATCGGGTTTGCGGCGCTTCACTGGGGGCAGGAGGCCTCGCTGATTGGTGCGTCCGGCGCAGCGTCCGGACTGATGGGCGCCGCGGCGCGACTGATCGGCGGTAACGGCCGCGTCGGTCCCGTGTTCTCCAAGGCCGTGACCGGCATGGGGCTGGGTTGGTTGATCATCAACATCATCATGGCGTTCGCTGGCGGGCTGGCCGTTCCAGGGGCTGGATCCGGCATGGTCGGGTGGGAAGCTCACCTGGTCGGATTCGTCGCCGGCGTGTTGCTGATCGGCCCCTTCGGCTGGGCCGCAGGACGCCGCTAGGTTCGCTCACGCGTGAGTGACCGGCACATGCATTGTGTCACCGGAGAAATTGAGCGACGGTGACGTCCCATCAAGAGGACAGGAGGCCCCCATGCTGGTCTCGCAGATTCTCCGAACCAAGGGCGCGACGGTCTTCACGATCAAGCCCGAGGACATTGTCGGCGTCGTGGCCGAACTCCTGCATACGAAAGGCATAGGTGCGCTGGTCGTGCTGGAAGCTGATCGCGTGGTGGGAATCGTCTCGGAGCGCGACATCGTCCGCGCCGTGGCGTCGCACGGTCCATCGGCGCTGAAAAAGCCGGTGTCAGACTATATGACCGGAAACGTGCTGTTCGCTGACCCGGGTGAGACGGTTGATTCCCTGCTGGGCCGCATGACCGACCGGCGCATCCGGCATCTGCCGGTCTGCAAGGCGGACAAGCTGGTGGGGATTGTCTCCATCGGTGACCTGGTGAAGTTCAAGATCTCCGAGGTCGAAGCCGAGGCGGACGGGCTGAAGGCCTATATCGCGGCCAGCTGATCCTCAGACACGCGTGCCTAAGTCAAGGACCCGGGCCGGCACGTGGCGTCCTCACCGCCATGCGCGGCCGCTTCGGCCAGGGTGTAGGCCTCCAGGACATCAGCGGTCGCGGTGCGGGCTCTGTGCAACGCCTCACGCAGGCCGCAGGTGTTGAAGTCCGGACAATCGGCGCATTTCTGGTAGCCCATGGCCGGACTGACGCACGGCGCCAGGGCCAGGGGACCGTCCATCGCGCGAATGATCTCCGCAAAGGTGATCGCCGAGGCCTCGCGCGCCAGGGTGTAGCCGCCGTACTTGCCGCGGCGACTCACCACGATCTGGCTGTGTGAGAGTTCCAGCAGAATGGTTTCAAGGAACTTGCGCGGTGCGTCGGCACGTCGGGAGATCTCTCCCGCACTGAGTTGGCCACCGTCGTTGCGCGCCAGGGCGACGAGGGCGCGTAGGCCATATCTCGCCCGCTGCGACAGCATGAATGCCTCCTGTTCCGGACTGTGAGCGCCGGGGCAGGGGCGCGCAAGGCGGCGCAATGCCGCGCCGACTCGAGTGATTCTTTTCCATCGCCTGTTGACGGACCCATCACCCCCGAATAGATAGCCGCCTCCGCTTGAGATGCAGCGGCGGCGGCGGGATCCGACGAGGCGCAAGTCTTTGAAAATCCATCCAAAGTCTGAGTGTCTCAAGAGGTCGATCGCCTGGTCGATGTGACGATGGAGTGCAAGCTCCTGATCACAGATGCCAAGCCCAGCCCGAAGATCCGGTTCATCCGGAGATCGGTCGGAGATCCCCCGCAAAGGGATTGGTTGACACCCACGGAGACGGCCACTAGATAGCCGCCTCCCGCCGGGGATCAGTTACAGATTTGAGACGGGCACCAAGTTCCGAAAGGCGCTTGATATTTGTTTCACTTTCAGTATTATCCCCAGCTTCAATCGAATCGCTACGGACTTTAGAGGGAAGCCCCTCGGCGGCCCGGGGTGATTTTTGCGGCTTGTTCCAGGCAGTTCTTGGAATTGTCGCAAAAGCTGAAAAGCGCGATTGACACTAAAGAGGCCGGTCACTAGATAGCCGCCTCCGCCGACCACCGGCGCTAAACAGTGGGGCCGGCGAAAGCCAGTCTCGATCTTTGACATCGTTGAATTGGAAAGAGAAACGCAGGCGGCGACGTCCTAGCGATAGGGGTAACCACCCTATCTCGACGTTGACTGTGACTGCGGTCTCTTGAAGACACCATGAATATGGATACCTGGGGATTTCGGTCCTTAGGCATCGATGTGAATGGGAACTCGTCAAGAAATTAAGCAGACTATAGCCAGCCGATCTCAAGTAGATCGGGGAAGCCGAAAGTCAGAACGTCAACTCAACCTGAGAGTTTGATCCTGGCTCAGAGCGAACGCTGGCGGCAGGCCTAATACATGCAAGTCGAACGGTCTCTTCGGAGGCAGTGGCGGACGGGTGAGTAACGCGTGGGAATATGCCCTTTGGTACGGAACAACTGAGGGAAACTTCAGCTAATACCGTATGTGCCCTTCGGGGGAAAGATTTATCGCCATTGGAGTAGCCCGCGTTGGATTAGGTAGTTGGTGGGGTAAAGGCCTACCAAGCCCACGATCCATAGCTGGTCTGAGAGGATGATCAGCCACACTGGGACTGAGACACGGCCCAGACTCCTACGGGAGGCAGCAGTAGGGAATCTTGCGCAATGGGCGAAAGCCTGACGCAGCCATGCCGCGTGAATGATGAAGGTCTTAGGATTGTAAAATTCTTTCACCGG